>NZ_JANSIN010000014.1:0-39049 GCF_047462115.1 Synechococcus sp. R50.1
CCTTGGGGCGACTGTAAACTCGCCTGAAATTCCGAAACTTAGCTGTCCTCTGGGGCCGCTAGGGATTGGGATAAAGCCCGCACCCTGCGCATAGCGCGGGTGTCGGGTAGTTTACTTTTACCAGTCACTTTTATCGGACTGGCGGTCGGGGATCCTCGCTTTGCAGGCGGAGAATTTCGGCCTCAATGCGCTGTTGCAAAGCTTTGCCCTCTTCGGAGCGGATCAAGAGTGTAATGCGGTTGTAGTCGGGCACAGTCATACCGTGGCGAGTGATGATCTCGGTCGCGGTGCGGATGAATTCTCGCCGGATTTGATCTTTGCTGGCTGGGTCGTTTGTGGCTTGGGAGCGCTTTTGGGCCTCTTGCCGGTGGGGCTCCATCTCCAAGACGATACGGGCGTACATTGTTACCTGCTCATCGCTCAACACCACAGAGGTGGTGGGGGTTTGAGCCACGGCCAGAGAGACAGTGAGCACAGGGATCCAAGTGCAAACCCAGATCAGGCCCACCAGCGCTTTTTGGGCCACGCTTTGGATTGGAAATGCCGTCCACCGTCTCCGACTTGCTTTGCCTGACACCGCTGATGTCTCCCCACCCGCCAACTGTTGCTCAGGTTGCCTAGGGTTTTTGTGAGCTTTCGGCCCCACGCCGGTTCAACACTCTGATGAACCCCGCGGGCTTCGATCCTATCTGCTCCTCTCTGTGAAAGCCCAGGGCGTCGTCCACGCTGACAACTGAGCTTGCTTTTCCATTTGACCGAAAACTGGTCTTTAGGTTCCAGTTCCAGTCCCTTTCCAGCCTATCTGACACCCAGAAGGGAGTGGCCTCTGGGATAATGGGGATGAATTGTTGGTTATTGCCCCTATGCATTTGGAACGTCGCCCGGTTTTCCCGTTTACGGCCATCGTTGGCCAAGAGGAGATGAAATTGGCCTTGCTCCTCAACGTGATCGACCCGCGCATTGGCGGAGTGCTGATCATGGGGGATCGCGGCACGGGCAAATCCACCACCATCCGCGCTTTGGCCGACCTGCTGCCCCAGATCGAGGTGGTGAAAGGGGATCCCTTCAACAGCCACCCACGGCAGCGGGACTTGATGAGCGATCAAGTGTGGGAACGGCTCCAAGCAGGGGAAACGCTGGAAAGCACTTGGATCCAGGTGCCGATGGTGGATCTGCCCTTGGGGGCAACGGAAGACCGGGTGTGTGGCACTCTCGACATTGAGCGGGCCTTAGCTCAGGGGGTGAAGGCTTTTGAGCCGGGGCTGTTGGCCAAGGCCAATCGAGGCATCCTTTACGTGGATGAAGTCAACTTGCTGGATGACCACTTGGTGGATGTGTTGCTGGACGCGGCGGCCTCAGGCTGGAACACCGTGGAACGGGAAGGCATTTCCATTCGTCATCCGGCTCGGTTTGTGCTGGTGGGATCCGGCAACCCGGAGGAGGGGGAATTGCGGCCTCAACTGCTGGATCGCTTTGGCATGTTTGTCCAGATCGAAACGGTGCGAGATGCCGCCCTGCGGGTGCGGATCGTGGAGGAGCGCAGCCAGTTCGACGCCGATCCCCAGGCTTTTTTGGCCAAGTATGCCGATTCCCAGCAGCGCCTGCGGGAACGCATCGAAAAAGCCCAACATCTTTTGCCCACCGTGGCAGTGGATCCCGATTTGCGCTTGAAGATCTCCGGAGTATGTGCGGCTTTGGAGGTGGATGGGCTGCGCGGAGACATTGTCACCAACCGGGCTGCCAAGGCCCTGGCGGCTTTGGAAGGGCGGAGCGAGGTCACCGTCGCCGATATCCGTCGGGTGATCAGCCTGTGTTTGCGCCACCGCCTGCGCAAGGATCCTCTGGAGACCATCGACTCGGGCTACAAGGTGGAAAAAGCCTTCAGCGAAGTGTTCCAGGTGAGCTTGGAGAGCGCCGCCTAGCCCAAGCACTCCGCGCTGCTAGCCCTCACCCCCGGCCCCTCTCCCGGCGAAGGGAAGTTGGGAGCGGCGAACCTCAGCCAAATAGGGCCGCTAACTTGTCGGCAATGGCGGCAATCCAGGCTTGCTCCTGCCGGCTGAAGCTGCGTGGGGTATCGCTCCCCAAAATCAAGCACCCTTTCTGGCCGATGGGCTGGCACAGCACGGCTTGGGATCCGGGGGGCAACAGGCCATCGAACTCGGCGCGGGCCGGGAACAGCTTGAGATCCACCAGATAGACGGGCCGCCCCGTCTGCAAAACCCGCTGCAAAACGCTCTTGGGCTGAATGGAGGGCATCTGGCCGGGGGTGGCTAGGATCCCCCGTTGTAGGAGGGTTCGCCCACCCACCCAGATCACCACGGTGCGGGCGGCAGTGGTGCTGAGCAGGGTATGGGAGGCCCAAGCCAGCTCCAGTTTCTCGCTTTCGGAAAGATCGGGATGCCAATCGCAGCCGGGGATCCCTTGCAGGGGGGCCGTTTGGGGTGGAAGAGGCTGGATCTGCTGCCACAGCAGGCCGGTCAAGATCAAAACAGCGCTGAGGAGGATCCCCAAGGCATCTGAGCGGGACTGGCTGGTGAGCAATTCCGGCGTAAAGGCCAGTCGATTGATGACCAAGAGGGCGCTGCCCAAAAGGCCGGTCACCAGAGGCAGCCGCCTCACCCAGCGATTGGGATCCCTGGGGGCTGGAGTGGGTTCAACTGTCAAGGCAGGCTAGGCATAACCTAGAGGAAGTAACGGGAGAGAAGGGAGAAGCTCTTTCCTCTCTGCTCCCTTGAAGATTAAAGAACTGAAGTTCAGTATAAAACCAACTCAGAGGCGGCTCCAAATGCCAAGGCGCTCCTGCTGGGCTTTTTCTTGTAGGCCACCATAGTAGCTGTCGTACTTGATGTTGTGGCTGTAGGGGACGATACGGGCCAGGCCATTGCGCACCAACATGGCGTTCATCTGATGACCTTCTAGCCAGACATAAGCCTCCACCAAGCCCGTAGCATCTACGTTGCGCAGCAACTTATCCCCTTCCAGCTTGACGGTGCGGTAGAGGATGCGCTCTCGCATCAGTTCAATAGCTTGCTGGTAAAAGGGGTTTTCTCCCGGTCTGAGGCCCTCGATCCCGGCCAACCGGATCAGGCGCATCTTCTGTTCCCCTTCAATTTGCACCACCAAGGTGTCGCCGTTTACCACCCGCACCACAACCGCATCTGGGTAGCGATCGAAGCGGTGGTTGTCGAAGTAGAACGGGGTATCGGGAACGACCCGCGGCTCTCCAAACCCGTGGCCGGGGAGAACGGGTATAGCCAGAAGCAATCCCAATGCAGCAGAGCCGAGAGCAATACGCTGAAACATGACCTTATCCCCCACTTTGGATACAGCCCCCTCTTCTTTTCCCGCCGGGGAGTTTCCGGTGGCAACACTTAAAGCGTAATGGTAGCGGCAACTGTCTAGAAAACAACCCCGCCGCAGGTTTGGAAGGGATCCCAGCCGGCAGTAATTCTGCAGATCTGCTGGGGGTTGGGTTGCCCAAGGTTCCCAGGCGACTGCGCCATTTCTGCTGACTTTTCTCCAGTTCCTCCAGCTCTTCCCGCAATTGCCGGGCGGATTTGTCGCTGATGTTTCTCAGCCTTGAATGGGGATTGGGCTGGTCTCTTTCTCTGGAGAGGCTGTTTGGCAGGTGGGAATTCAGGATCCGTCTAGCCGAGGGGATTTTGGGAGAGAAACTCCCGATCCAGGGGCAGGGGAGCGACGGGTTGGGTAAGGGTGAATTGGCCGCTTTCTATCCATTGCTTGAGGATTTCGGCAATTTGCATGGAGCGGCGCAGGCTGGCCAGAGGGGCAGTGCGAACCTTGCGGCCATTGAGGGTGATCTGGCCGGATTTGAGCTGGGCATAGCTCACCAAGCCAAAGGTGGGCCGCACCCGGCGGGGAATGGAAAAGTCGATCACCGGTGCCACCAGTTCTTCATCCCGGATGGCAATGGCCTCCAAATCCGCAGGAGCAAGGATGGGGATGGGGATCCCGACCCCCAACATCAAGCTGGGACCGTAGTTGCGGAAGTAGCAGCCCCTCACCCATTCCGCCTGCATTTGCTTGGCATCTCCAATCAGGGCCAGGGTGGCCGCCGGGCCGATGGGAGTTTGGTTGGGCAATCGCTTTTGCAATGGAAAGTGCTGGGTACCCTCCCAGGCGACGTAGCCAATGCCGCCCCCCAAAAAGATGCGGCTGCCGATCCCTACCCGGCGCAAAAGGGGATCGTTCAACAAGGGGGACAGCTCTCCCGGGTTGGAATAGACGGCATTGCCCAGGTGCGGTTCCAACAGGCCCAAGTAGGTGTACAAAGGCCGATCCCCACCGTTCACGCCGACGATGAAGTTTTGGTAGGCATTGCGGGGATTGAACAGGTAAAACTGGTTGAGCTGATCCCGGGTCAGGGTGGTCTCGTAGTCGGCGCGGGGGTAGCAATCGGTCACTTGGCCGATGGCCCGCAAATGGACGCGCTTGCCCGCCACCAGGTCGGCAATGACGTGGCCGCCCCCATAGGCTTGATCCGCTTGCTCGCTGGGTTGGGCTGCCCCTAGGTAGAGATCCACCGCGCCAAATCCGGCATAGGCCGGTACCCCGTTCAGCCACGCTTGGCGAATCTTGATGGGCGGATCCGTATGGCCCAGGTTCACAATGGCTCCGGAAGACTCCATCGGCTCAAAGGTGCCGGTGGTGATCACATCCACCTGCTCGAAGGCTTCCTGGATCCCCAAGGTGGCCAGCTTGGCTTTGGCTTCCAGGGCCGTCCACACCCGCGCCTGGCCTTTGGCAATGCGTTGGTTAATCTGGTCTAGGGTTCTCTCCATGGGATGTGAAGATCGCAATGGTTGGTCGCGTTGGCGGTGTGGAGGAATAAGAGGCGTGAGCATACTTCCTTCTCACTACCCACTGCTCTTTCCTCTCTTAAGGAGGGATCCGCTCCCATCTTGAATTCTCTCGTGAGGCAGCTCTTGGGACTGGCTCAATGAATAGCTTAAATGGACGGGGATTTGGGGGGTTCCAGCAGTATGGGCCGCTTTTGCCGGCGTTGGCGTTGGTGGGTCTGCTCTACGGCGGTGGGCTGCTGCTGGCCCTGGCCCAGAGTGTGGGCCTCTACGGCTTGGGTGAGAGGGGGTTTACCCTGCAGGGGTATGGGGAGCTGCTGCGGGATGCGGAAGTCAGGGGATCCCTTTTGCTTAGCCTCAGAATCGCTCTGTTGGCAACGGGGTTGGCGCTGCTTTTGGGGCTGGGGCTGGCGCTGCTGTTGCGGGGGCTGGGGGGGTGGGCCATCTGGCTCGGCCAGTTGACGCTGCCGATTCCTCATTTGGTGGGGGTGGCGGGGATGCTGCTGTTGCTGGGGCCCAGCGGTTGGCTGGCGCGGTTGGCCTTCCAACTGGGCTGGATTGCCTCAGATCAGGATTTTCCCTTGTGGGTGAACGACCGCGGCTATGGGGGGGTGTTGCTCTATTGGCTCTGGAAGGAGATCCCGTTTACCGCTTTGGTGGCGCTGACGCTGCTGCGCGGGATGGGATCCGAGCTGGAGCAACAGGCTCGGCTGCTGGGGGCTTCTGCCGCCCAGACGTTTTGGTATGTAACGCTGCCCTTGCTGAGGCCGGGGCTGCTGGCCACCGGGATCCTCATCTTCGGTTTCGTCTTCAGCGCTTTTGAGGTTCCCTTGCTCTTGGGGCCCACCTACCCGCGCACCTTGCCCGTTCTGATCTACCAGCGCTTCACCCACATCAACCTGGAGCAGCGGCAGCAGGCGGTGGCGCTGGGGGTGATCCTGTTGGTCATCTCGGCAGCGGTGGTCAGTTGGATGGCAGGGCTGTTTGCGGCCAGGGGATCCCTTTGGCAACCGCCGGTCGCCTCAGCAGGACGGAGTCCTTGGAGAAGGCCGTGAAAGGACGCCACATGCACAGATGGATTGGGGGATCCCTGCTCCGCCTTGGGGTGGCCGGAGTGGCCCTCCTTTGGGCTTTGCCCTTTGGGGTGCTGGCTCTTTGGGCCTTCACGCGGGCCTGGTATTTTCCCGATGCCCTGCCGCAGGCATGGAGCTTAGTCGGTTGGCAGCAACTGCTGTTCGCTCCAGCGGGAGGGGGATCCCAGTTCCGGGCAGCCTTCGGCCAGAGCTTGCAAATTGCCCTGTTTACCACCCTGCTGGCCTTGGGGGTGGGGATCCCGGCAGGGCGAGTTTTGGGCACCCGTCCCGTGCCTGCCTGGCTGCGCCTGCTGCTGCTATTGCCCATCATCACCTCTCCTTTGGCCGTATTGATGGGCATCCAAGGGGTGCTGATTCGCCTGCGGCTGGACAGTACCCTGCTGGCGGTGGTTTTGGTGCATCTGATCCCGACCATTCCCTACATGGCTCTGGTGATGGGCAGTGTGTTCGCCCGTTTCGACCGCGGCTACGAGGCGCAGGCCCGCTGTTTGGGGGCGGATCCCTGGCAGGTGTGGTGGCAGGTAACGTTGCCCCTCATTGCCCCTGGGGCAGCCATTGGGGCGGTATTTGCCTTTTTGATCTCCTGGAACGAATTTTTGCTCACCTTCTTCGTCGGCGGTGGGCGGGTTCTCACGCTGCCGATGCTGCTCTACAGCCTTTTGCAGGGGGGAAACAACACCTTGGTGGCCGTGGTGGCCCTCCTGTCAGTGGTGCCGGGGTGGTTGGCCTTGCTGGGGGCCAGCGTTTGCTTGGGGCAGGCCATCGGGCTACCCCCCGCAGAGGCTCAAGAGGAAGAGAGCTAATATCCCTTCAGGGCCAGGTTGGGACGTTGCAGAGCGGCCCCCACCCGTTGAACCTGGGTCTTGAAGCTGCCATCTCGCTCCAGCCATATCTGCCTCAGGGCAGGGGGAATCACCTCCAGGCCAAACTGAGGGCTCTTGGGACGAAATTGCACACAGGTTGAGGGACAAGCCAGGTAATCAACCCCCTCCCGCCGGTGGCGCAGGTCTTGGTGAATGTGGCCGAATACAACAAGGCGAATGTGGTCGAACTCGTCCAGAACCCCGAACAACCGCTCCGGCTGCTGCAGGGCGCTTTGATCCAGCCAGGCAGAATCCACCGAAAAAGGGGGATGGTGCAAGGCCAACAAAACATGGTGTTGGGCGGCTTTGCTCCGCTGCAATTCTTGTTTCAGCCACAGCAGCGTGCGATCCGTCAGGTAACCGCTGTCTTTGCCGGGCACGAGGGAGTTCAATAAAATAAAACTCCAATTTTCCCGGCTGAAGCTCTTGTCCCCGAATAGCCGCTCGGCGTGGAGCTCTTGGTTCATGTTGTGCAGGCGATCGTGGTTGCCCGCCAACCAGTAAGTATCGATGGGGAGAGTTTGCAAATGGGCTCTCAAACGAGCGTAGGATGCTGCACTGCCATCTTGAGAGAGATCTCCGGTGAGCAGCAGCAGATCGGGCAAGGGATCCAGAGCGGCAATGGCCTTTTGCACCTGCAGGAAAGAGGCTTCCGTGTCCACCCCCAGCAGCCGGTGATGGGGCCTGGCAAACAGATGCAGGTCGCTGATCTGAACCACGTACACGGTCATAGAGCAAGCCCAAGAGGGGTGGGATCCCATCTCCGCAGGTTCAAAACACTACCGTTCTAGCACCAGATGGCCCGGCTGGAACCCGTAGGTAGGGTCATTTCGATTCAAGCTAGGACACTGCACCCACACCCAAAACGTTGGTCGCGTCTTCGCGTCAGCGTTGCGGAGCAATAATCCCCAGAACCACAAGGCTTTTCTCAGTAGCCCAGGCGTCTCGCCCCCAACCTAAAATGACCATAACTCAGCCCTAAAGGGCTCAACCTTAACCTACCCAAGTCCGTCAACCCGGTTCAATCCCTTGAGAAAATCCTCTCAGGAAAAGCTTTAGGAAACATTCAGAGATCGGCCCACGTTCCTAAAGGCAGCTTGCACCTGAGGCCAGCGGGATTCCTGGGTAGAGGCCGTCAGCGTATAGAGGCGATGGTGCCGAACGGTCACCGTCACCACCTCGTGGCGAAGCTGGGATCCCATATCGGTTTGGTATTCCAGCAGGTAATAGGGGTGCTCCTGCCGCTCAAAGGCTTCGGCAGCCAACAGCTTGGCCGAGCGACCGGATCCCTCAGGGGCTATGATCTTCTCCGCCACCAACTGCCCCACCTCAGCCGGGCTGCCCAGATCGGCAATCGTCTCCCCTTTGTCAAATGGGGCGATCATCAAGCTGACGTTCTCGGTCTCGTACACCAGGTCGCGCAGGAGAACCACTGGCCCTTTTCCCGGCCCAAGATTGACCGCCACCATGCCGTTGGGGTAAGCAAAAGCAAAGGCTCCGCTGGGATCCCTGTAGGCCCGTAGGTTAGAGCCTGCGGAACAGGCACCGACCACCAAGCTGAGGCAGACACAGAGCAGCAACAGCGCTCTAGACAGCCACGGGCTGGTTGCGTAAGTGGGCCACAGGCCTGATCGGGCAGAATGCGCGCCTCGTGCTGCTGACATTGCTGGGATCCTCTCCTCAGGTGGGTTGCCTATTCTTCCTTTATCATCCTAGTACGAGCGCACTCCCTCTAGCCCGTTGACCGTCAATTCCCAACGGAAAACTCCCCCTGCAACTTAGCAGCGGGGTTGCCGACGTGGGTTGAAAAGCGAGGGATCCCCAAGCTTGGAAGCAACTGCCGCTATTGAGGGAGCCGCTTCTCGAAATCCAAATCCGGCATCGGCAAGTTGGCCTGGGCACCTCCTTGGCCGGTGAGCATTGCCAAGCGGCGGGAGATTTCGTCGTCCATGGCCATTTCATCCAGTTGGGCAGCAATCTGCTCGCTGCGATCTTCCGAGAGTTCGCTCATGGCTCGGGATTTGAGCTGGCGAGCCTGGATAGCATTCTTCGCCGCCTCAAATTGCGACTTGGCCGAGTCGATGTTGTAGGAATTGTTGACGCGGGTCATCTGCTCCAGAGCTTGGTTCACCTCGTTGATGTCTTTGAGGTTGCTCAGCTCGCTCTTGTAAGCGGCCAATCGCTCTTTCTCGCGGGCCAGCTTTTGCTTGGCGGCGTTGACGTAGCGCTCGGCAGTTTCCACATTCTCCTTGAGGGGGCCGAGAATGGCCTCAATTTGCAGCGCTTGGGACATAGCCAGGCGGGCAGCCTCTTGATCGCCTCGTTGGGCGGCCAGGCGAGCCTTGTTCTCCAGGGCCTGGTACTCCCGCACCTTTTGCATGTACTTTTGTTCAGCCCGCTGATAGGCAGCCACTTGGGTGGCAACGGCTTCCGTGAGACGCTGAACCGTCTCCTGCATGGTGCGTAGGGATTCTTCCGCCACCATCACCGCTCCTGTGCCGCCTTTCTCCACCGGGATCCCCCACAGCCAGTTCCAAGTTCCGACGATGACGCTGCCGGCCCGTTGCCCAAAAATGCCGTAGATAATCTTGCGTGCGCCCATGGCCTGACCCTCCTGCTTGTGCGTGCCTCTACTGTATTTAACTTTCTCCCCAACTGGAAAGATCTCAGGGATCCGGCAAGTGGATAAATTCAAATCCCCGCTCCTGCAAAGCTGGGATCAACTGCCGCGTCACCTCAGCCACTTGGGATCCTCCTTGTACCCCATCGTGCAGCACGATTAAGGAGCCAGGCCGCACCTGGGCCAGCACCCGCTCCACTACCACCGATACCGGTGGGATCAGCCAATCCTCAGGCACCACGCTCCACATCACCGGACAAAAGCCCCAACGGCGCAAATCCGCAAGCGTCTGCGGCCAAAACAAGCCATTGGGCGGGCGCACAGCCCGATAATCGTCAGGGATCCCGCCACAGGCAGCCACGAGGGTGGTTTGGCTGCGCTTCAGGCTCTGATAAAGCTCTCCAGGGGCAAGCTCGGTAAAAGGGCGATGCTGCCAGCCGTGAAGGCCAATGCGGTGGCCTTGTTGGCGGATCTGACGGGCCAGGTGGGGCCAGCGCTGCACCCGTTCTCCCAACACAAAAAACGTGGCCGGCACCTGAAAATCCATCAAAACCTGCAACAAAGCAGGGGTGTACTCAGGGTGAGGGCCATCGTCAAAGGTCAGAGCCACCCGCTGGGTGTGGGGATCTGCCGGCAACTCCCACAGGCCGTCGGGAAAGAGGGTCTTGAGGCCCCAATGCAGGGGTGGGTAGAGAGATGGGGGCAGGATTTGCTGAGAAGAGAAGAGCATTGTGGCGGGCTGTATTTTGTCCAGAACCAGAGGCCAATGCTTTGGGTGATCAACTGGGTAACAAATTTAGGTATTGCCGATTGAGCCAACCAATTGAAAAAATGGGCATGAGCATTGTAGCCCGCAAAACGGAAATCAGGGTTGGCGGGCCCGTCGATGGGCTTTTGGATCTCGTCCTAGCCAGTTGTGATTACAGATTGTGCCTACAGATTGTGATTACAGAAGTTGCCATTGGGTGTCGGCAGCAGCCCGCCGCTCGAGTTCTTGAGACGGATGTGGGATCCCTTCTGCCCATAGCCCAGATCCGATAGGCTAGATTCACCCTCAAGGTATCAGCTGATGGCTTGGCAAACTCCAACACTGCTGCTGGTGGATGGTCACTCTTTGGCTTACCGCTCCTTCTACGCCTTTGCCTACAGCCGCGAGGGGGGGTTGCGCACTTCCACTGGGATCCCCACCAGCGTCAGCTTTGGCTTTTTGAAATCGCTGTTAGAAGTCTTGGACAAATACACCCCTACCCATGTAGCCGTTGCCTTTGATACACGGCAGCCCACTTTTCGCCACGAGGCCGACGAAACCTACAAATCAGGCCGCCCGGAAACGCCGCCGGAGTTTATCGAAGACGTGGAGAACCTCAAGCAGGTGCTGACGGCACTACGCATCCCGATTTTGGTGGTGCCTGGTTTTGAAGCCGATGACATTTTGGGCACCCTCAGTAGGCTAGCCCCCCAAGATTACCGGGTGCAGATCTTAAGTGGCGATCAAGATCTGTTCCAGTTGATCGATACCGATGGAAGAGTTCGGGTTTTGCACCTCAACAGCAAAGATCGCATCAGCGAGTTTGGCCCCGAACAAGTGAAAGAAAAATTGGGCATCTGGCCTTGGCAGGTGGTGGATTATAAGGCCCTCTGTGGTGACCCTTCTGACAACATTCCCGGGGTGAAAGGGATCGGCCCCAAGCGAGCTGTGGAGCTGCTGGAGCGCTACGGCAGTTTGGATGAAATTTTCGACCACCTGGACGAGATCCAAGGAAAAGTCCAGCAATACCTCAAAGAAGGGATCCCGGCGGCCCAGCACTCGCAATTTATGGCTCGGATCAAATGCGACGTTCCTCTTTCTCCCGACTGGGAGAGCATGAAATTAACCGGGTTTGATCAAGCAGAATTGCTGCCGCTGCTGGAAAAATTGGAGTTTCACAGCTTCATCGCCCAAGTGCGCAAAATACAAACGGCTTTGGGGGGGATCCCAACCGAGGCAGAGGTGGTTGGCGCTTTTAATCCCACCGGGGATCCCGCAAACGCTCCTGACGAAGCCCTGTGGTTTGATTTTGCCGTGGATCCCGTCCCTTCTCTGCCGGCGGTGCGCATCATCGATACGCCGGAGCAACTGGAGCTGTTGCGGCAAGAGCTGTTGGCCTGCCCAGGAATTGTAGCTTGGGATACCGAAACTACCAGCCTAGATCCACGGGATGCCCAATTGGTGGGGATCGGCTGTTGTTGGTCAGAGGGAGATATCGCCTACTTGCCCATCGGCCACCGCCAGGGATCCAATCTGGATTGGGAGCTGGTGAAACAAAGCCTGCAGCCCCTCTGGGAAGATCCCAACCGACCCAAAAGCCTACAGAACTGTAAGTATGATCTGAGCATTTTCCGCGCCCACGGGATCCGCCTGCAAGGGATCCGATTTGATCCCATGTTGGCCAGCTACGTTTTGGATCCAGAAGCCAGCCACAACTTGGCCGATTTGGCAGCCACCCATTTGAATTTGCCGACCACCAGCTACAAAAAGTTGCTGGGCAAGGAACAGTCCATTGCCGATATCCCGATTTCCAAAGTTGCAGAATACTGTGGAACCGACGCCTATTGTGCCTATCGTCTGGTGCCAATCCTCACCGAAAAGCTGCAGAAAACCGATCCACGCCTGTGGGATCTTTTTATTCAAGTCGAGCTGCCCTTGGCCCAAGTTTTGGAAGAGATGGAGTGGATCGGCATTCGCGTTGATACCGAGTTTCTGAGGCAATTTTCCCAAGAGCTGGAACAAGAGCTGCAAAGTTTGGAGCAGAAAGCTTATGCCCAGGCTGGAGAAACCTTTAACCTCAATTCTCCCAAGCAACTGGGATCCCTGCTCTTTGAAAAGCTGAAATTGGACATTCGCAAAACCCGCAAAACGGCTACTGGCTATTCCACTGATGCCTCAGTTTTAGAAAAGCTAGAGGGGGATCATCCTCTCATCGAAACCATCGTGCAATACCGCACCTTGGCCAAGCTGAAATCGACCTATGTGGATGCTCTGCCTGCCCTGGTAAGAAGCGATACCGGCAGAGTCCACACCGACTTTAACCAAACCGTTACTGCCACCGGCAGGCTCAGCTCCTCAAACCCCAACTTGCAAAATATTCCCATTCGCACCGAGTTCAGTCGCCGGATTCGACAAGCTTTTATTCCCCAAGAGGGGTGGCTATTGGCGGCAGCAGATTACTCTCAAATTGAGCTGCGTATTTTGGCCCATCTCAGCCAAGAACCTGCCCTGGTGGAAGGTTTTCGCTCAGGAGAAGATGTGCACACCCTAACCGCCCGCCTGCTCCTGGAAAAACAAGAAATAACCAGCGAAGAACGTCGCCTGGCCAAGACGATTAACTATGGGGTGATCTACGGCATGGGAGCGCAGCGCTTTGCCCGCACTGCGGGGGTTTCTTTGTCGGAAGCCAAGCAATTTTTACAGCGATTTAACGAGCGCTACGCCGGCATTTTTGCCTATCTGCGCTCCACTGAAGCCTTTGTGGAAAAGCATGGCTATGTAGAAACGATCTTGGGTCGCCGTCGCTATTTTCCCAATTTGTCTCGTCTGACAGGCCATCGCAAACAAGCCGAATTGCGGGCGGCTGTGAATGCCCCCATCCAGGGATCCGCCTCAGACATCATCAAAGTGGCAATGGTGCGCCTGCAGCAAAAGCTGCAGAACTTTCGTTCCCGCCTGCTCCTGCAAGTGCATGATGAGCTGGTGTTTGAGGTGGATCCCTCGGAATGGCAGGCCCTAAAACCGCTGATCCAAACAGAAATGGAAGGAGCGGTGCCCCTCTCCATACCGCTGGTGGTGGATATCCAAATTGGCCACAATTGGAAGGAAGCCAACTAGACCATGGGAGGCAGAAAACCCCAGGTTTGCAAGGAAAGGGATCCCGGCTCCGTGAAAATGTTA
This sequence comes from Synechococcus sp. R50.1, assembly GCF_047462115.1. Taxonomy (NCBI): domain Bacteria; kingdom Bacillati; phylum Cyanobacteriota; class Cyanophyceae; order Synechococcales; family Synechococcaceae; genus Synechococcus; species Synechococcus sp. R50.1. Next base: position 13,326 of record NZ_JANSIN010000014.1, read on the forward strand.
AGCTATGTAAAAGCGTTTGTTGTTTTCTTATGACTGTTGAGATTTACACCTGGCGTTTTTGTCCCTTTTGCATCCGGGCTAAGCAACTGCTGGATCGCAAAGGCGTGAAGTATATCGAGTACGCCATCGATGGAGACGAGGCAGCACGGGCGGAAATGGCCAAGCGGGCCAACGGCCGCCGTTCGGTGCCGCAAATTTTCATCAACGACCAGCATATCGGCGGCTGCGACGATCTTTACGCGCTAGAGGCTCGCGGCCAGTTGGATCTGCTCCTACAGCAGGCCAGCTAAGCCTCAACTGTATCTCTCATCACTTTGTAGCCTGTTTAACTTGAGCGCGAGCCTGCTTCACCATGGCAATTAAGGTTTGATGGGCGTCCTCGGAGTCCCGCAGGGGGTGGTCGAAGCGGATCCGCAGCGTTTGTACGGCCCCGTCGACCTGCACCCGCAAGTCCATCCCTTCCGGGTCAATGGCCTGCATGCGGGCTTGGGTAACTCCTTCCACCTGGCCAAAGACCCTGGCGTAGAGGGCTATTGCATCGGCATGATCTTCGTTCATGTGCTTGCAGATGCGCTCGCTAACTTGGGGGGTGAGAGGATCGCCCATGGCAGTTGTTTTTAGCTTACAGCCCTCAGTTTAAAGCTCCCGCCAGTCCACAGTAAACTACCCAACCCTACCCCTGGCCAGTACAATAATGCGGCTAACCCAGCGTTAAAAGCGGCGCTCCCGGATAGGCAGCCGTTTAGGTTTCAGAATAAAAAGGCAGGGATCCCTTCCCCTCCATCCCAGAGAACACCAGGGATCCAGGGGATCAAGCTTGTCCTTGGGCCTGTAGCTCCAACAGCTCATCTGCCATATCCAAAAAAGCCTCCCGATCCAGATAGGAGACATCTCCCACCCACTCCCCCAGCTTGACCACATAGACCTCGCTCAAGGTGGGCCGGCGCTGCAAATCGCGGGAATAGGCTTTCACCAACCCGAGCACCGATTGCTTTTTGACAATTCGCCTGTAGCGGGGATCGTCCTTGGCCCGCACACGATAGACGACTCCGGTCTCATCGCCAATTTCCATCTCAAACTGGCGCTCCCGCACCTCTTCAATGTAGAAGTTGCCATCTTCATCCAGCTTTTCTCGCTCTTCCACCACCACCTCGTAGCGGCGAGTGCGCAACACCTGCCCAAAAAACAATCCCCCATAGGGAATCTCGCGAAAGGCTAGCTGACGGCGGGAGATGGTATAGAGCGGCCCCCACAGGAAGGGATAGAGCAACGAGAGAATCCCGACCAGGAAGGCGATTGCCCCCAGAAAGGATCCCTCGCCGAAAGCGCGGGAAAGAACCAGCAACGCCACGCCCACCAAAATGGCCGTGATGATGCGGCCCGTGCTCTTGAGGGCATCGCTCCAGTAAGCGGCATACTGAAGGCGCGTTGGCACCACCGGAATCACCGATTCGCATTCTTCTGGGGTTAGCTCCAACAACATGCTCCAAGGATCCTCACAATGCCACACTCCATCTGCAACGGGCCAGACCCTATCTTAATTAAAATGAGGCAGGGGCGCTTCGCCGCCGGGCTTGTCTGCTGCCAGTCCTTGCACACTTCCCATTTCCATGCTGACAGGATCCCATTTCTCCTCGACCGGCCAGACCATCAGACAGCAGGTGGCCCAGTTGGACGAGGGATCCCGTCGCGACAAGGCTTGGCTGGGGGATGCGGTGTTGAGCTTGTTTGCCCGGCAGTGGCTGCTTGGGCCACCTCAAGACTGGCAAGTGCCTTCCCCGCCCAGTTGTGACTTGAATCGCGCAGAACTCTTCACTTGGCTGACCTCCAATCAATTTTTGTCGGCCTTCAGGGATCCCACGCAGGTTGAGGCGGAAATCGGCCTATCTAGGGCGGCTTTGTGCTATGCTGCCTGCAGCGGCAGGGTAGTCAACCGCTCTAAAAACCCAACAGTCTCACGACTGAATGCAGCCTCAATAGGTTTTGTAGTTGTTGTTTGCAACGGTACCTAAGGGCATTGGGGAACCGCCCTGCACTCGCGTCAGCGGCGCGTAGCGCTTGGGGGAACGCCTGGGGAGATGAGCACCGCTGTCGTAGAGGGGCAACCCAACACGGTAAGTGCTGTCGCAGAACCAGGAACCAGAATCTCCTGCCTAAAGGCAGGGGAGTATGTCAAGAAACAGAAGGTCTACAAGCGGCGTTTGAATATATCCAGGCGCACCTGCTGCCTCTGTTTGTAAGGCAGGTGAACAACCGCGCCAAAGCCCTGCGTGGCAAACGCCACTAGCCAGTTTCTGAGCGAAGCAAGAGCGCGGCAGGATGGCTGGGCAGGTCGCCTCTTGAGGGGGAAGCAGAGTTAATGGGAAGAAGGGGGATCCACCCAGCGCCCATCGGCTTTGATCAGATCGATCAGCGCCTGGACACCTTCCGATTCCGGCACCCTTTTCACTTCCTCTTTGCCACGGTAGAGGGAGATCACCCCTGGCGTTTTACCCACATAGCCGTAGTCGGCGTCGGCCATCTCTCCCGGCCCATTGACAATGCAGCCCATCACGGCAATGTCCAACCCCACCAGATGCTGAGTTGCAGCACGCACCTTCTGCAGCACCTCCTCCAAATTGAAGAGGGTGCGGCCACAGGAAGGGCAGGCCACATACTCCACCATGGTTTTGCGCAGGTTCAGAGCTTGCAAAATGCCGTAGGCCACCGGGATCTCCTTCTCTGGCGCTTCCGTGAGAGAAACCCGAATCGTGTCGCCGATCCCTTCAGCCAAGAGGGTTCCGATCCCCACCGCCGACTTGATGCGCCCATATTCTCCATCGCCCGCCTCGGTGACACCTAAGTGGAAGGGGTAATTCAGGCCCAGGGCATCGAAGCGACGGGCTGCCAGCCGGTAGGCCGCCAACATGACCTGCGGGCGGGAGGCCTTGAAGGAAAGCACCACATTGTGAAAGTCTTGCTCGGCGCAGATTTGGGCAAATTCCAGGGCCGACTCCACCATGCCCTCAGGCGTATCCCCGTAGGTGAAGAGCATCCGCTCTGCCAGGGATCCATGATTTACCCCGATGCGCAGGGCTTTGTTCTGGGCTTTGAGGGTCTGGACAAGGGGGGTGAAGGTTTCCCGGATTTTGTTACGAATGGCCTCAAATTCCGCCTGGGTATATTCTGTGCGACCGGGCTGAGGTTTTTCAAAGATGAACAACCCCGGATTGATGCGCACCTTGTCCACGTATTTGGCTACTTCCAGTGCGATCTTGATGCCGTTGTGATGGACATCGGCTACCAAAGGCACCGGCTTGTAGGTTTGGATCAGCTTCTCCCGAATCGCCTCCATCGCCTTGGCATGGGCCATGCTGGGAACGGTAACCCGCACAATCTCTGAGCCCGCCTCGTGCAGACGGCGGATCCCGGCTACTGCTGCGTCGATGTCGAGGGTGTCCTCGTTGATCATGGACTGTACCACCACCGGGTGCTGGCTGCCGATCAACACATCAGCTACGGCCACCGTACGGGTGGGGCGACGGGGATAGACCGGTTCTGGGTAGGGCTGCTGGGTGGGGGCGTTGGGCCGATCCAGGGTTTGCATAGCTTGGTCAAGCCAAAAGAGCTGCTCTAGCTTGATTGTAGGTCGGAAACTAACCTGGGATTCGACTCAGCTCAGGGTAGAGGCTGAGGGGTTCAACCCCGAGGATTTCGACGGGATCCCCAACCCTCAGGTGCTTGCCCGCCTCCGTTCTCGGGATCCACGTATTGATCCCAAGGCGATAGAAATGGTCAAAGCGGCTGGCTTCGGCCCAGGGTGGCAAGGTTTTCTGCCGTTGCGCTACGAAGTGCTTTTGAAAACCGGGATAGGCCTCTCCGCTCAGGGGATCCCGGGTGGGCACCACACAGCGGGCGCAGGGGTTGAGGCCCAGCAGCTCCACTTCCCCGATGCGAAAGCGCACCCCTTGATCTGCGCGGGCAAAGAGACGATCCTCCCAAAAGGCAGAGCAATCCGACAGCTCGATATTCATGCGAAAGCGCTGCCGAACCGCTTCCAGGGTCAAGTTGGGGAACCAACCGGCCACCGTCTCCAGAGTGGCTGTGCTGATCAGGGTGGGGCCGTTGGCATAGGGATCATCCGGAAACCCCCTGAGAGGCTCCTCCAGCAGTTGCACCGGAAAACCGAACCAATCGCTGAGCCAAGTCTGCAAAGCATCCCGCTGCTGCTGCAGGTCAAACTGAGCCGCCTTGCCCTCCCCCCACAACTGCACCTGGCCCAACTGGGGATCAAACCGGGCCCGCAGGCGGTGGACCGCAGCATGGCGCTTGCCGTTCACCCGCTTTCCCTCCGCATCCACCAGGGCGTAGCGCCGATCCCCCTCCAAAGTCCCCCCTGCCGTCAGCCTCACCTCAGACAGAGGGATCCCATCCAGGGACTTGATGGGATAGACCGTTAACCTGGCAACCTGGGGCATGGCCTGTCTGCCGGGATCCCTGGGGGTGGGATCCGCCTTAGCTGCTTAACTGTCGGCTTCGGTGGGATGGTCGGTCATGGGGTAGCTGCGGATAAAGTCTCTGGGGGTTACATTCTCTACAAACTTGCGAAAGGCCTCCCGCTCTGCTTCGTCGGCATCTTGGTTCATGGGGATCGAGGCTTCCGCAATGACCTCTTCCACCGTCCAAATGGGAACATGGGCCCGCAGGGCAAGGGCAATGGCATCGCTGGGGCGGCAGTCGATCTCCTGTTTTTTGTCGCCATTCACGGTGACGAGCACCGCGTAGAAGGTGTTATCCAGCAAGGCGTGAATGATGACCCGCTCCAGCTTGATCCCCCACGTCTTCCAGGAGTTGAGGATGAGATCATGGGTCATGGGGCGCAGTGGCTTTTGGTCGTCCAGCGCCTGCAAAATGGCATTGGCCTCTGCTTTTCCCACCCAAATGGGCAGGGCACGACGCTCACTGCTATCGCGCAGGATGACGATGGGGTTTTGGTTAACGGCATCGACCGCAATCCCAGCCACATGCATCTCGATCATGAGCAATTGCCTCCAGCCGGTGATCTAGATCGTATCTACGGGTATCAAAGTTTGGCAACACACTATGAGCTCAGTCGGGGGTTTGGTGGAAGTGGCCTTGATCGGGGGCACCAGCGAGAGCCGCAGCTTGGCCGACGCCCTCAGCCGCCAAGGGATCCCTTGGGTGGCAACCGTCACCACCGAAGGGGCCAGAAGACTGTATCAGGATTTGCCTGGTCAGGTGGTGGTCACCCGATTTTCGCCGCCATCTCTGGAACAATTCCTGCAAGAGTGCCGGATCCGCGTAGTGGTGGATGCCTCTCATCCTTTTGCCCAGCAAATCTCGCAACTGGCCATCCAGGTGACGGCTCAACTGAGGATCCCCTACCTGCGCTACGAACGCCCTCCTCTGGAGCTGGATCCCTGGGTCCAGGTGGTGCCGGACTGGCAGGGGGTGCTCACAGATGCGGTGCTGGCAGGGCGGCGGGTGCTGTTGACGGTGGGAGTGAAGGTGCTGCCCCTGTTTGTGCCTTGGCAAGACCGCTGCCAACTGTGGGCGCGGGTGCTGCCGGAATCGGTTTCCCAGGCGGTGCAAACGGGGATCCCTGCCGAGCGGGTGATTGGGATGCGCTTACCCCTCAGCTTGGAGCAGGAACTACAGCTTTGGCAACAGCTCAGCCCTCAGGTGGTGATCAGCAAAGCCTCTGGGGAAGCAGGCGGGCTGGGGATCAAGCAGGCGGTGGCCAAAACCCTGGGGATCCCTTTGTGGGTGATCCGCCGACCCCCCTTGGACTATCCCTGGTGCAGCCAGGATTTGACAGAGGTGGTGCAGGAATGCAGGCAATGCTTGGGCAGAGCCAAACCTTGAGGTTGCCCGGCTCCGGCCAGACAAGTCAAAACGGCTCTTCGGGGGGCAGGTTGGCGTCGCGGTCTTGACGGGATCCCAGCAGTTCTAGGCGATCTACAGCGATGATGGGCCTCTGGCGCTCTTCTCCGGTGGATTTGTCTTTCCAGCGATCGAACTTGAGGCTGCCCGTTACCCCGATGAGGCTGCCTTTGCGCACATACTCTCCGGCCACCTCGGCAGTGCGGCCCCACAACTCTAGGCTGAACCAATCGGGCTTGTCTTCTCCTTTGCGGAATCGGTTCACCGCCAGGCTGAAGGTACACACCACCCTGCCCGACTCAAAGTAGCGCACCTCCGGATCCATGCCGGCTCGCCCCACCAGGGTCACCAGGTTCAAGCTCATGGGTAGTTTCTCCAGACCGCTGAGAGATCTAGCCTTTGTTGTAGCGTTGGCAAGGGATCCCTGTCATCTTTTGGCTTGCGACCGTCAGCTTCGGCTCAGAGCCGATTCTTTAGGATATCTACAGATTCAACTGCGGGGATCCCGGTTGATCTGCGGGAAAAGCCTCTGCTCTGATGGACTTGATGCTCGGGATCCGGCTCCGCACTCTGTCGCAAAAGTTTACAATGGCAGAAGCAGTTGAGCAAATGCCAGCCCACCAGACACTCCCACCGGCCAATTGCAGGGCTAGCAGAGCAGGTTCGTTGCTGTGAGAGGACGCATTCGGAAGCATTTCCCATGGAATTCATCTACACATACGCCTGGTTGATCCCCGTCTATCCTTTGGTGGCAGCCTTTCTCCTCGGCTTAGGTATCCTGATGTTCAACGCCTGGACAAGGGCCAACCGCTCTTTGGCTGCCTTTTTGAGCGTGTTCGCGACCGGGACGGCGATGGTTCATGCCTTTGCCCTTTTGGTCAGCCAGGTGCAAGGGCACGAAACCGTCCTCAGAACCATCACCTGGGCCCAGGCGGGATCCTTCTCGGTGGACATGGGCTTTGTCGTGGATCACCTGAGCGCCATGATGCTGGTGGTGGTGACCACGGTGGCCTTTCTGGTGCAGATCTACTCCCATGGCTACATGGCCCACGATCCCGGCTATGTGCGTTTCTACGCCTACCTGAGCTTATTTAGCTCCTCGATGCTGGGCTTGGTGGTCAGCCCCAACCTGGTGCAGATCTACATCTTCTGGGAGCTGGTGGGGATGTGCTCCTACCTGCTCATCGGCTTTTGGCACGACCGGCAGGCGGCGGCAGAAGCAGCGCAAAAGGCGTTTGTGGTCAACCGGGTGGGAGATTTCGGCCTGCTGTTGGGCATTTTGGGCTTTTACTGGATTTCCGGCACCTTCGCGTTCAACGAGATCGGGCGCAACTTGCAGGAGATGTTGGCTGCCGGAGCGGTGAGCAGCAGCTTAATTGCCCTGTTTGCGGTGTTGGTGTTCTTGGGGCCGGTGGCCAAGTCCGCTCAGTTCCCCCTGCATGTGTGGTTGCCGGATGCTATGGAAGGTCCCACGCCTATCTCGGCTCTCATCCACGCGGCGACGATGGTGGCGGCTGGGGTATTCCTCTTGGCCCGCATGTTCCCAGTGCTGGAAGGGATCCCGGTGGCCATGGACATCATCGCCTGGACGGGGGCGGGCACAGCCTTCTTGGGGGCCACCATTGCCATCACCCAAAACGACATCAAAAAAGGCTTGGCCTACTCCACCATTTCCCAGCTGGGCTACATGGTCATGGCCATGGGGTGCGGCGCCTATGGGGCGGGCCTGTTTCACCTGATGACCCACGCCTACTTTAAGGCGATGCTCTTTTTGTGCTCTGGCTCGGTTATCCACGGCATGGAAGCGGTGGTCGGCCATGACCCGGTTTTGGCCCAAGACATGCGCCTGATGGGGGGGTTGCGCAAATACATGCCGGTTACGGCCATCACGTTTTTGATCGGCACGTTGGCCATTTGTGGGATCCCGCCCTTCGCCGGCTTTTGGTCTAAAGACGAGATCTTGGGCGCTGTTTTCGAACGGAACCCAGCTCTGTGGGGGGTGGGCTTCCTCACCGCCGGGATCACCGCCTTCTACATGTTCCGCATCTACTTCCTCACGTTCGAAGGGGAGTTTCGCGGCACCAACCTGAGACTGCGGCAGGAGGTGGCCATCAGCCAGGGCCGTCCTGTGCCAGCTTTTGCCTACGTTTTTGCGGGGAAACAACCGGCCTTTGGCCCTGGAGCCATGAACATTCAAGAAAAACCCCAGCCCAGCAGCCATCCTGAAGCCCACGAAAACCTGCACGACGGAGATGCCCATGCCTCAGAGCCCCATGAGTCCCCTTGGTCGATGACCTTCCCGCTGTTGGCTCTGGCCGTCCCTTCTGTGCTGATTGGCCTGGTGGGTACCCCTTTTGCCAACTTCTTTGAAGCTTTCATCCACCCACCGACTGAGTCTGTGGCAGAGGCAGGCTCGATTTTACCGCTGGTGGCAGCAGAGTGGCAGGAGGTGCTGGCGGGCCATTTCGATTGGGCAGAGTTTCTAATCATGGCGGGTAGCTCCGTGGGCATTGGGCTGATCGGCATCACCTTGGCCAGCTTGATCTACTGGCAAAAGCGCATCGACCCGGGCACCTTCCCCCAAAGCCTGCAGCCGCTCTACTACTTCTCCCTCAACAAGTGGTACATTGACGACCTCTATGAGCGAGTCTTTGTGCAGGGCACCCGCTTCGTGGCACGGGAGGCGCTGGAGGTGGACAGCCGCATTGTGGATGGTGTGGTCAACCTGACGGGCTTGGTGACCATGGTGAGCGGCGAGGCGATGAAATACCTGGAGAGCGGCAAGGCCCAGTTTTACGCTTTGATTATCTTTGCAGCGGTGGTGGTGATGGTGGTGGCATCAGGGGTAGGGTTCTAGCTCGAAGGCGAGGATGGATCCGGCCCGCTTGGCCAAGGGATCCCTCAGCCTAGAACTGCTGCTATGCTACGGAGCAAGTTGAGCGGATCCCTTGTTGCAATGGCCCCGCGTTCTCTTAAGTCGATTTCGCATCCCTTGTTGGCGGAAAGGCAAGGTCAGAGGGAGCGTGTCTTGGCCCTGAAAAATCAGATCGAAGCGATCCTCTACTTAAAAGGGCAGCCCCTGGAGCTATCCGCCCTGGCCCAGTTGGCCCATTGCAGTCGCGACGAAGCCTACGATGCGCTGCTGGAATTAATGGAAGACTATGCCCATCGCGATTCTGCCCTGGAAGTCCTACAGGTGGGGGAAGGGTTTGCCCTGCAGTTGCGGGAGCCGTTTTTGGAGCTGGCCAACCAGCTTTTACCCCCTGAAATTGGGGTGGGTGCTACCCGTACCCTGGCTACAATCATTTTGCGTGGCCCGCTCTCGCAAGCCGATTTGGTGGAGTTGCGCGGTCAAGGTGCTTATCAGCACGTGGCAGAGCTGGTAGAAAAAGGCTTCGTTACCCGCTATCGCAAAGAAGGCTGCCGTTCCCCTTGGTTGCGGGTGACCGATAAGTTTCATCGCTACTTCACGGTAGATGAGCTGGCCAAAAAAGCAGCAGAGGCAGCCTCCTTCCCCGAACAGTAAAAAGGATCCCCGATAAGGGGATCCAGACCAAAAGGATCCCAGCTTTACCCGACGAAGGGATCCCTTCTCAAGCGCCCGTCAAAGTTGGTGTTCGGGCTTTTACTACTTATTAGGCTGAGGGGTGACCCGCAAATAAGGCTTAATTTCCTGATAGCCTTTCGGGAACTTTTCTTTCAGCAATTCCGGATCTTTCAACGAAGGCGGGATGATAACATCGTCACCGTCTTTCCAGTCGGCGGGAGTGACAACGTTATACTTATCCGTCAACTGCAGGGCATCGATCACCCGCAGGAGCTCGTCGAAGTTGCGGCCTGTGCTGGCCGGGTAGGTAAGAATGAGGCGTATCTTCTTGTTGGGATCGATGATGAACACCGAGCGCACCGTCAGGGGCAGCCCTTCTTGGTTGATGTTGGTTTGATCCAACATGTCGTAGAGCTGAGAAACCTTGCGGTCTGCATCCGCCAAGATGGGATAGTTCAGGGTGGTGTTCTGGGTTTCCTCGATGTCTTTCACCCAGCCCACGTGGGACTCCACATCGTCCACACTGAGGGCGATCACCTTCACACCCCGCTTTTCAAATTCGGGCATCAGCTTCGCAACAGTGCCTAGCTCCGTGGTGCAGACCGGCGTGTAGTCGGCGGGGTGAGAGAACAACACCACCCAGCTATCCCCGGCCCAAGAGTAGAAATCGATTTCGCCGTGGGTAGACTTTTGCGTGAAATTGGGAGCAGTATCGCCAAGTCGGAGAGACATACGCTCTTGATCCTCCGTAAAAGGGTTCAATCCGGTGAGACAGGGATCCGAATCCTTCGATCCGATCCCTCTTGATCTTGCCACATAAACCCCGATTTTCCGAGCGGATTACAGGTGATTTTAAGATTGTCCTCACCTAAGCCGCTACTGAGGGAAGACGACATGGGGATCCACCAGCTCGGCCACGAATTGGTGCAGGATGGGGACATAGCGCTCTCCGGCCACTTCCAGCAAATTGTTGTGACCGGCCCCTTCGATAGGCACCAAGCGTTTGGGATCCCTCGCTGCTTGATAAAGGGTTTCAGCGTGCCAAAAGGGGATCAAACGATCATGGGTGCCGTGCAAAATCAGCAGCGGGCAATCGATCTTGGCAATGCGGCTGAGGTTATCGAAGCGATCGAAGGGCAGCAGCGGGATGCGGGTTAAGACGCGAAAGGCTGTGACGAAGGTGGATTCCAGGATCACGCCCCCCACCGGCTTTTGGGCTGCCAAATAAACCGATGGCCCACCCCCCACCGAGCGCCCATAAACCAAAATCTGCTCCGGCAGGATCCCCTGGGCAACCAGGTGAGCGTAAGCGGCCTCGATGTCTTTGTAAGCGCCGGCCTCGGAAGGAATCCCTTCGCTGGTGCCGTAGCCGCGGTAGTCGTAGGCCAAGACGCCAAACCCGGCCTGCTGCAGGCCCACCAGGCGGGGCAGAATATCCCCCAAGTCTTCGGCGTTGCCATGGCTGTAGAGGAGGGTGTAGGCAGCGGCGGGATTGGGCAAATGTACCGCTGAAATCTGTAGCCCATCAGAGGTCGTGAGCTTGAGAATGGCATCCCCATCTCGATAGCTGGCGGGACGAGGCAAAAAGATCATTCGCTCCGATTGAAACCAGCCCAGCCAGAGCAGGTAGCCGTACACCACCAGCCCGACGAGCAGCAAAGATCGCCCCACGCGCAGCCACGAGAAGGATCCCAAAACTGGAAATTGCAAGAGGTCTCGGATTGGCATTGACGAGAAGGCATCGACAAATACGGTCATTTCAATTCAAACCAGGACAATGCGCTCACACCCAAAACGTTGGTCGCGTCGTCGTGTCAGCATTGCGGAGCAATAATACATGCGACCAAAGGCTTTTCTCAATAGCCTAGGTATCTCACCCTAACCTGAAGCGACCATAAGTTACGGTCACCTCAATTTGGGGGACTTCCCTGAGGTTCTGCGCTGCTTACCGACCACCCTCAACTTCTTTCCCACAGGGGGAGAGGGCCTTCAGGGCTCCGCTTGAGAGAAAAAGCATTTCCAGGTGCAGACCCCAATCCAGTTGACAAGGGTGTGGGCGACAATGGTGACCAACAGGTTTCCCGACAGCCACAAGCCGATCCCCATGAGGATGCCGACCCCACCGGCCCAGACGGCATAAGGCCAGCCTTGCCATCCCAACCAATGCAAGACGCCAAACAAGAGGCCACTCAGGAGGATCCCGCCTGTCCACCCCAAGGGGCTGGCCACCAGCAGGGACATCAACACGCCGCGAAACAGCCATTCCTCGCTCCAGCCCGGCAGCAGGCCCACCCAAAAGACATCTCCCCACCGCAAGGGATCCGCCACCCAGTGTAAATAGGCAGTGGCTGCCCGACGATAAGCCGGCCAGAACCGGTAAACCCCCCCGCTGAGCAGAGCCACCCCTAGCCCCAGCCCCGTTCCCCACGCCAAGGCCAGGGGATCCCAGCGAAACGGCACAGGGAAGGAGGATCCCAGCCCGATCCAGAGACCCACAACGAGAGCCGAGAACAGGGTGGTGATGCCCATCCCGTTTAAGATCTGTTCGCGCGTGCAGGGCTGGGTCTGGGAAGTCATGGAGGGGGATCCCTGTACTTTAACCCTATTTTTTAGGGTAGAGCGGATCTCGAAAACAACGGCTACCGAAATCCGCACTGGCATTCGGAAACAGAGCTACAGGGGCAGCAGCTTCTGCTGCGATCTTCACGGAACCTCATCAATCCCACCTCAGGTGCTGTTTTAGCAACTGGCCGTGCTGAGTCGATTGCTCCACCCAAACCGCAACTTGATCAGGACTGAGAGCCGAACCCTCTGAGTAGCAAGCCAACCAGGCTCGGTGCAGGGCTTCAGGATCGGTGGGTATCTCCTGCACATCCCAGCCGGGCATGCCCAATTCCCGAAGCAGTGTTTTCACTTTGGGATCGTAGCTGAGACCAAAACAGGCGCAGCCCTCTGCCGCCGCCATCACCAAACCGTGGTAGCGCATGGTGATCGCCAGCCTGACGCCCCGAAAGACTCCTTTCAACAAACAGGGATCCCGAATTTCCAGCACTTGGCTGTGGTGGGGCAGGCGCTGCTGAAGCTGCTGAGCCAAGCGGTAGTCTGGCCCAAGGTCAGGGGATCCGGGAGGGGCTAGCTGGAAGGGCACGAAGAGAAGATGTGCTCCCGTGGAAGCCTGGAGACGCTGTAAACCCTGGCTCAAAGCTTCTAGACAGGCTCCGGTCAGTTGCGGATGGGGACGCAAGACCACAGCAATACGGGGCTGAGGCCACATTTCCCATTCCGGCAAGGTTTTGGACGGTAAATCCCAGACGGGATCCGGAGCTACCTGGTGAGGGATCCCCCACTCTTGCAGCCATTGGGAGGCAACTCCATCCCGCACACTAATGGCCGTGCAACCTGCCAGAGACCGGCGGGCCAGTGCACGAATCCACCCTCGCTGCAGCGGCCCGATCCCTTGGGCCCAGGCAACGGTTCTTAGCCCCCATCGCTGGGCTAGGCCCATCACCCCCAGGTAGTAGAGAGGGCTGCGCCAACTGGTGCGATCCTGCAGCAGGCCACCTCCACCCCAGATGAAAGCCTGGGCCTCCTGGAGACAGCGCCGTAAAGCCAAACTGTTGAAGCGCGGATAGGCCAGCACCCCATAGGTGGCAGCCGTTTCGGCAGGGCGACGGGAGAGCACCACCGGCTGTACGGGGCTGGGCAACTGCTCTAGCTCTCGTAAGAGAGCCAGCAACAACGCCTCATCGCCGGCATTGCCGTAGCCGTAGTAGCCACAGATCAAAACCTGTGGCCGTTTCATCGAGTCCATCTGAGTAACAGGGATCCTAACTCACCCACAGAGTCCTGTGAGGTTGGAAAAGGCCGCGACGGCAAACCCTAGTTAGATGATGACTCCCTGAGCCATTGGATCAAATCGGCCAGGGTTTGGAAGTCCAACAGCGCTTCCGCCAAAGCCTCCAGTTGCTCGGTAGGTAAGAGGCGGATGGTTTCAGACAGGTCTTCCGGCAAAGATCCCAGCTTGCGCCGCAGTTGACTCAGAGTCAGTCGAGCTGCTTCTTGCTGCAGACCTTGCTGCAGACCCTGTTGCAGACCCTGTTGCAGACCTTGCTGCAGACCCTGTTGCAGACCTTGCTGCAGACCTTCCTCTCGACCCTCTTTGAGGGCTTCTGCCCGCCACATCTGGTAAATCACAGATTCCCGCACAGCCAGACCTCCCAGTACCCTGCTAATTTCCTCTGGCGTCCATGTTAATCCTGCCAAAACAGCAGTGGCCGCTTTCACCTCTTGCCGTAGCTTTGGATCCTCTATCTCTGCTATTGCTCTGGCCACTTGGCGGAGTCGCGGCTCCGGGTTTTCCGGATCTGCCAACACGGCTAAAGGCAGGAGTCCTGGATATTGAGATAGCACCTCCGGATCTTGTTCCCACAGGCGCAAGACCTCAAAGCGATGAGAAAGGGATCCCCGTTGAAAAGAGGTTTGGTACGCCCGTTCTGACTGGGTTTTTCTCAGGTAGATGACAATCTGCCGCACTTCCTGGGCAGGATAGCGGCGGTAGAGGCGCAGGCAATAGTCGGCCATGCGGAAGGGGATATCGGGATCCGGGTCGGTTTGAAACTCCAGATGCAAAATTAAGTTTTGGGCCCGCAGCAGGATAAGAGAGTCCGCTCGGATGGGCTCGGTGGACAGCTCCGTCGGCTGTAGCTGAGCCAAGGAAACAGGGGATCCCAGCAGCCACCGGGCAAAGGACTCGGGGAACCATTCCACCAAGTACTTGCAGACGTTATCGTAGGCCACAGGATCCCTTTCCCAAAAAGCCGCAGAGAGGCAAAACGACCAGCCCCTTCTCCCGAGGGTCTCTCTGCCGAGATCAGCCGTAGTACCCTTGGTTGATGCGGTTTTCCAGTTGGTTAGCCCCTTCCTGATACTCGCCAAACACGAAGTTCTCGGCGTTGGCTTTGATCAGGGCCTTTTGCTGCTCTGTCAGGCCTGAGATCTGCAACATGTCTTCCAGGCTCTTGTAGGGGGCATTTTTCACCAGGATGCGAGCTAGGGTGGGATAGAAGCCGGGCAGTTGGCGGTAGTTGCGCAAGATGGTGTTGTTCACGTCAATCGGAGTGTCCAAGTGCTTTACCGGGGGAAGCTCTGCGGCCCTGGCCACAACAGGGATCCCCAAAGGAGCGAAGCACAGACAGAGCACTAACACCACACGAACCAAGATGGACAGCAGCCAGCGCATAGCATCACTTCTCCAAGCAGAATCCAAAAGGCTCATCTGTATAGGTTGCTAACATTCTCCGACCATCTAGTGTCTCATCCCCTCCACCCCGAATCGAGGGCCAAGACAGGATTTGGATCCCGACAGAAACAATTTTTAACAACTATGATCAGGAGACGGTCTTTCTTGCTCTCCCTTTCTCGGCTATCGCACTATGTCCGACTTGGCCCTTCTCCACTCGACTCGACTTGACCCCCCCAGCCGGGATCCATCTCCAGGGATCCCAGAACCCACCCCTTCTCCGGAGCTGGAGTTGCTGGGGCAGACCGAACTCTTTCTCAGACGGCACATTGGGCCGGATGCCCGGCAAATTGGGCAGATGTTGCAAGTGTTGGAGCTGAGTTCGCTGCAGGAGCTGGTGGAGAAGGCGGTGCCGCCGGCCATTCGCAGCAGCCAGCCTTTGCAATTGGGATCCCCTTGCCCTGAGCAGCAGGTGTTGGCGGAACTGCAGGCAATGGCTGCCCAGAACCAGGTGTGGCGATCCTTTTTGGGCATGGGCTATTCCAACACCCTGACGCCGCCGGTGATTCAGCGCAGCATCCTGGAAAACCCTGCCTGGTACACTCCCTACACCCCCTACCAAGCCGAGATCGCCCAGGGACGACTGGAGGCCCTGCTCAATTTCCAAACGATGGTGATCGACCTGACGGGGATGGAGATCGCCAATGCTTCCCTGCTGGACGAAGCCACGGCAGCCGCCGAAGCCATGGCTCTTGCCTACACCTTGGCGGGCAAGGGATCCCCGGTTTTCTGGGTGGATCGGGGCTGCCATCCCCAGACGATTGCCGTGGTACAGACGCGGGCGGAACCATTGGGAATCCAGGTGCGCATAGCCGATCCAACAGAACTCTCCCTGGAAAAGGGCTTTGGATTACTCCTGCAGTATCCCAGCACCTATGGGGAAATCCGGGATTACCGGCAGTTGGTGGAGCAGGCGCACCAAAAGGGGATGGTGGTGGCAGTGGCCGCCGACTTGCTCGGCTTGACCCTATTGCAACCGCCGGGAGAGTGGGGAGCGGACATCGTGGTGGGATCCACCCAGCGCTTCGGGGTGCCCTTGGGCTATGGTGGCCCCCATGCGGCTTACTTCGCCACCCGTGAGGCCCACAAGCGGCTGCTGCCAGGACGGCTGGTGGGGATTTCTCAAGATGCTCAAGGCAAGCCGGCCCTGCGCTTGGCGTTACAGACCCGCGAACAGCACATCCGGCGGGACAAGGCCACCAGCAACATCTGCACTGCTCAGGTGCTTTTGGCGGTGATGGCTTCTATGTATGCCGTCTACCACGGCCCCCGCGGCTTGCGACACATAGCCGAGCGCATCCACCGCCAGGCCCATCACTTGGCCACCGGGATCTGCCAGTTGGGTTATGAGGTGGGGCCCGAGCATTTCTTCGATACCTTCTGGGTCAAGGTAGCTTCTCCAGAGCAGGTGCAGGCGATCCAGGCCCGCGCTGCTCAGCGGCAGATCAACCTCCGCCAGATCGATGACCGGACGCTGGGGATCAGCTTGGATGAGGCCACCACCACTCAGGATCTGCGGGATCTGTGGGAGATCTTCGCCGGAACCCTTCCCCGCAGCGGAACGGAGTCCTTACCGCCAGCTTGGGATCCCGACAGCCCAGGGCCGGATTTGGGCCAGAGCTTGCCGCCTCAGCTTCTGCGCGCCACACCCTACCTCACTCACCCGGTATTTAACCGTTACCACTCGGAAACTGAGCTGCTGCGCTATATCCACCGCCTGCAAAGCCGGGATCTGGCTCTCACCCATTCCATGATCCCCTTGGGCTCTTGCACCATGAAGCTGAACGCCACGGTGGAGATGATGCCGGTCACCTGGCCGGAGTTTGCCCAGCTCCATCCTTTTGTGCCCCTGGAGCAGGCCCGTGGCTATCAAGCCCTTTTTGCCCAGTTGGAAAAGATGCTGGCGGAGATCACCGGTTTTGCCGGAGTTTCTCTGCAGCCCAACGCCGGATCTCAGGGGGAATATGCCGGCCTATTGGCCATCCGCCGCTACCACCAAGCCAGAGGGGAAGGCCGACGGCAGGTGTGCTTGATCCCCACCTCGGCCCACGGAACCAACCCGGCCAGCGCCGTGATGGCGGGGATGCAGGTGGTGAGCGTAGCTTGTGATGAAGCCGGCAATATCGACATTGAGGATCTGCGGGCCAAGGTGGAGCAGCACGGGGAGCGGCTGGCCGCCTTGATGATCACCTACCCTTCTACCCACGGTGTGTTTGAGGAAGGGATCCGCAAGATTTGCCAGATAATCCACGAGGCGGGGGGACAGGTGTACATGGATGGGGCCAACCTCAACGCTCAGGTGGGCCTCTGCCGTCCTGCCGAGCTGGGGGCCGATGTCTGCCACCTCAACCTGCACAAGACCTTCTGCATTCCCCATGGGGGAGGTGGGCCGGGGGTAGGGCCCATTGCCGTGGCCCGCCACCTTGTGCCCTATTTGCCTGGCCATCCTGTTTTGCCCGGCTGTAACGGCCCCGTCAGCGCTGCCCCGTGGGGCAGTGCCAGCATTTTGCCCATCTCCTGGGCCTACATTCGCCTTATGGGATCCGCCGGCCTCACCCTGGCCAGCCAAGTGGCCATCCTCAACGCCAACTACATCGCCAAGCGGTTGGATCCCTACTACCCAGTGCTCTACAAGGGGCCGGGGGGGTGGGTGGCCCACGAGTGTATTTTGGATTTGCGCCCCCTGAAAAAAAGCGCTGGCATCGAGGTGGAAGATGTGGCCAAGCGCCTGATGGACTATGGCTTCCACGCCCCCACCATCTCCTGGCCGGTGCCGGGGACGATGATGGTAGAGCCCACCGAGAGCGAATCTCTGGAGGAGCTGGATCGCTTCTGCGAGGCGATGATTGCCATCCGCCAGGAGATTGCCGCCATTGAGCGAGGCGAGATGGATCCGGTGCGCAATCCCCTCAAGCTGGCCCCCCACACCGCCGAGGTGGTGGCTGCCGACCACTGGGATCGCCCCTATCCTCGCTCGGTGGCCGCCTACCCGCTCCCTTGGGTCAAGGCCCACAAGTTCTGGCCCAGCGTCAGCCGCATCGACAATGCCTACGGGGATCGCCACCTGGTGTGCAGTTGTCAGCCCTGGCTCGACGAATGATGGCTGCTCTGGAACTTGGCCCAGAAAGGGAGATTGGTTGTATCCAAAGGCGGGATCCGCTATAACCCAGTCAGGGATCCCTGGCCAACGGATGAGAAAAAATCCCCGTCTTGAGCGGTTCACGTCAGTGGGGCCAAGTTCTTTGCCTATTCTTACTCGGCTAACCCTGGGGCTGTTGGCGGGATCCCTCGTGGCCTGCCGCAAGATGCCTGATCCGGTTGCTCAAGAAGTGGATCAGGATCCCGTGCGGCGTCACATCGGCAAAGATGGCACGCACTTTGAGGCTTCCCTAGGAGATGCCCGCGCCCTTCCCCCTCAGTTTCCCCCTCACTTGCAGTTGCCCAACGCTTCCATCATCTCTTCGGGACAGATTCGGGATCGAGAGGGGGGCCTTGCTTCCCTGATCTTGCAGACCTCTCAGCCTCTGGAGGCGATTGCCGCCTACTATCGCCGCACCCTGTGGGGCCGGGGCTGGGACATCCTCTCGGACATCGAGCAGGCCAATGGGATCCGCACCTTGGTGTTCGAGTCTCCCCCCCACCCCAAAAAGCCTCTCCAACAGGCGGTGGTGCAAGTGGGATCCCCCCGTCGCGGGCCGGATCAGGTGGAATATCGCGATATCTTGATTTTGCTGAGCACCGTATCCCCCTCTGCCACGGCAGAAGACCTCTCTGCGGCCAAGCTCGCTCCCCCAACTTCCCCCTGAGGATGCCTGTCTACACCCAGTCAATTCCGATTGCGGCCAGCGTGGCCCAGGTGGATCGCTGCCTTACCGACCTGGAGTTGATGAAGCGCTGGCTCAACCCGCTGTTGGGCTGTGAGGCGGTGGGATCCCCTCTGGCAGAATTGGGCAGCCGCTACCGCTTTTTCCTTCGCCTGCCTTTCGCTTCCCCCAGCTTGGATTGCGTGATTACAGAGCGGGCAGAAGGCTTGGTGCAGTGGCAGTTTAAGGGATTTTTTGAAGGAACCGACCGCTGGGAATGCCATCCCCAGCCGGGGGGTACCCTTCTAGTCAATTGCTTCAACTTCCGCATTCCCAATCCCTGGGTGGCGGCAGGGTTTTACCTGTTGGCAGCAGGGCCGACCCAGCAGGATATGCGGGCCCAGCTCCGACGGCTGAAGGCAGTGGCCGAGGCTTTGGGTTAGGCTGGTGGCAAGTAGTAAAGAAACGTAAAAAACTGCAATGACCAGCAACAGCGGACTGTTTAACCGTCGCTTTGCCGACAACTTCATCCCCCAACCAGCCAACACTTCTCTGGAAATCGGCCAGATTGCCCCCGATTTTGAGCTGCCGCGCGTGCAAGGGGATCCCGTGCGGCTATCGGACTACCGCGGCCAAAAGCCGGTGGTTCTGGCTTTTACTCGTATCTTCACCGAAAAGCTTTTTTGCCCTTTTTGCTACCCCCACATCCAAGAGCTGAAAGCCCGCTACAGGGAGATCCAAGCTCTGGGGGCGGAGCTGCTGATGGTCACCAGCACCGATCCGGTTCAAAGCCAGCAGATTCAAGCAGACCTGCAGCTGCCCTACCCGCTGCTGGTGGATCCCGAATGTAAAACCTTCCGCCTCTATGGGGTTGGCCAAGCTCTGGGAGCACCCCTGCCGGCCCAGTTCGTTGTGGATCGGGAGGGCAAACTGCGCTTCAAGCATGTTTTCTCCTTTGCCCAGCCCAATGCCGATACCGATGAGGTGCTGCGGGTGTTGCGGGAGGGGCTGCAAACCGGCTGGGATGGAACCCGTAGGGTGGCCCCTATCCCCTTTTTCTAGGGATCGGGCTTCTCTGCCATTGGACTTCCAGGGAGAGAGACTGCGATGTTTGCCCGTCTGGCCCAGAGTGGGGCGCGTCAGGCCGAGATCCTGGAGGTGGTTTTGCGCCACGGTTGGGACTACATGCGCCGCTTGCTCTCTTTTGGCAAGGCTGGGGAACCCCAACTGCCCCCCCCAATGGTGCTGCGCAACATTTTGGTGGATCTGGGGCCGGTCTATGTCAAGCTGGGCCAACTGCTGAGCACCCGTCCGGATCTGTTGCCGCGAGAGTACATCGAGGCCCTCAGCACTCTGCAGGCCGACGTACCTCCTGTTCCCTGGAATGCGGTGGAAATCCTGCTGCGTCAGCAGTTGCGGCAGCCGTTGGAGCAGGTGTTCAGCAGCCTGGACACAGAGTCGGTTGCGGCGGGATCCATTGCCCAGGTCCATCGGGCTTGTCTGGTCAGCGGCGAGTGGGTGGCCCTCAAGATCCAGCGGCCCGGGCTGGAGGCGGTGGTGGAGCGGGATACGCGGCTAATCCGGGGCATTGCCGAGCTGGTGGCGCAAACGGAGTTCGGCAGGTTGGCAGATGTGGTGGCCTTGGCGGATGAGTTCTGCCGGGCCATTCAAGCAGAGCTGGACTTCACCCAGGAAGCCCGCCACACCGAGCAGCTCCGCCAACAGTTGCAAAGGGGGCGTTGGTTTGATCCGGCCCAACTGGTGGTGCCGCGCATCCATTGGCCTCTCACTACGCCAAAGGTGTTGACGCTGGAGTGGATCGAGGGCCGGCCCCTGTTGGAGGCGGATCGCAGCGACGCGGACCCGGAAAACATCGCCCGCCTCTTGACCCGCGCTTTTTTCCAGCAGATCTGCATTGATGGCTATTTCCACGCCGATCCCCACCCCGGCAACCTCTTTTACTTGGGATCCGGTCGCGTGGCCCTGCTGGATTGCGGCATGATTGGGCGGCTGGATCCGCGCACGCAGCAGATTCTGCTGGAGCTGATGCTGGCCATTGTCAGCCTCGATGCCCAGCGCTGTGCCGAATTGACCCTGGAGTTGGCCCTGCCGGAAAGATCCGCGGCCCGCTCGCGGGATCAGACTGTCAGCTTGGCCCAGCTCCAAAGCGACTACGAGCGTCTGCTGCGGCAGTACTACACCCTGAGCATTGCGGAACTCAACTTCAGCCAGCTCTTTTCCGAGATCCTGCAGGCGGCCCGGCGCAACCAGATCCGCATTCCCGGCAATTTGGGCCTCTGTGCCAAGGCGCTGGCCAATTTGGAAGGGATCGCCCGCCAGCTCACCCCCGACTACAACCTGCCGGAGCAGCTTCGCCCCCTGATGGCGGATGTGTTTCGGGCGCAATTGCTGGGGGAGGCCCCTCTGCCCTCGCTGCTGCGCACGGCTTTGGATTTGAAAAATCTCTCTCTGCAATCGCCGCGCCAGATGGAGCTGCTGCTCAGCCGCATCACCTCGGAAACCCAGCGCTGGAACTTGACCATCCAAGAGCTGGACGGGATCCGCAGCAGCCTGGATCAGTCGGCCAACCGCCTCTCCTACAGCATTGTGGTCGGCTCTCTGATCGTCGGGGCCGCCATCATCTCGGCTCAGACGCAGCGCTTCCAGGTCTTTGGGCTGAGCGAACTCCTCTTCGGCGCGGCCAGCCTGTTGGGGCTGTGGCTTGTCATCAGCATCCTGCGCTCCGGTCGCCTGCGCGGCTAGATTGGCTGAGGTTGGCTCATCAGTGGACTCAGGGCCCTACTGCCCTTGTCTGGATCTCGATGTTTCCAAAAGAACACCAAAACGGTATCAACGCCTCCGCGAGCGATCCGCCAAAAGCCGCAAAGGCCGATTCTTTCGTTCGATCCCTCGACGCCTTGCGCCACAAGGCTTTCCGGCCCCAAAACCCCCTCGCCAAAACTCTTTTTGCCGACTTTTTTCCGGATCCCTCGCAAATGGGTCTTGCATTCCTTGCCCTGCTTGGGTTTAATAGGGGTGGAGTTCCCCCTTCGGGGGGATCCCTAGAAATTGGAAACAATAACGGCAATGGAGAGAACGATAGAGCATAGCGATAGTTCCCCCTTCGGGGGGATCCCTAGAAATTGGAAACCTTAGACAGATTATTTGAAGAATAAACAACTTATTAATTGTTCCCCCTTCGGGGGGATCCCTAGAAATTGGAAACACCGTCATGCGAATGTTCTTCGCGTTAAC
The DNA here is from genome assembly GCF_047462115.1 of Synechococcus sp. R50.1. NCBI lineage: Bacteria > Bacillati > Cyanobacteriota > Cyanophyceae > Synechococcales > Synechococcaceae > Synechococcus > Synechococcus sp. R50.1. The sequence goes on from NZ_JANSIN010000014.1 coordinate 35,113, forward strand.
CTCCTTCGGCGTTCCCCCTTCGGGGGGATCCCTAGAAATTGGAAACTGGAGTTAATGCCACTCCACCTACCCGAGACCTCAGCGGAGTTCCCCCTTCGGGGGGATCCCTAGAAATTGGAAACACACACCTGATGGGGGTAAACTCTTTATCTATACAGAGTGGAGTTCCCCCTTCGGGGGGATCCCTAGAAATTGGAAACATTTAGGCCCGTGGCATTGGGGCCTTGCAGTACGGCTGCAGTTCCCCCTTCGGGGGGATCCCTAGAAATTGGAAACGAGGCACCTTCTAGCTGAGAAGATAGCTCAGTGAGGAGTTCCCCCTTCGGGGGGATCCCTAGAAATTGGAAACCCTTCTCCTCCAGTACGAGCCAGCCTTCTTTATAAGGAATGTTCCCCCTTCGGGGGGATCCCTAGAAATTGGAAACACGAACCTCCCTTCTATAGGGATAAAGAACACCCAGGAGATAATCGTTCCCCCTTCGGGGGGATCCCTAGAAATTGGAAACTCTGTTTTATAAAGACATCAGCAGCTTCTTAGCCGACTGGTTCCCCCTTCGGGGGGATCCCTAGAAATTGGAAACGGCGTTTATTTGGCTTTTAAGGTGCCCTTTTACTTAGGTTCCCCCTTCGGGGGGATCCCTAGAAATTGGAAACTACCTGGGTGCTGGTGGGGGAGGGGTTAGGTTGGGGTTCCCCCTTCGGGGGGATCCCTAGAAATTGGAAACTCGGAATGGGGGAAAGCTCTTTCAACCCGAACGGAGTTCCCCCTTCGGGGGGATCCCTAGAAATTGGAAACAACTATACTTCCCCCGAACGTTCGATAGCCCTCCTGGTTCCCCCTTCGGGGGGATCCCTAGAAATTGGAAACGGGAGGCAGGAACTATTTACGGATACCTAAAATGTAAAGTGTTCCCCCTTCGGGGGGATCCCTAGAAATTGGAAACCGGATATGGAGCTACGTATAGCTCTACCGTATTATCCCAAGTTCCCCCTTCGGGGGGATCCCTAGAAATTGGAAACTCCGGGCACGTCTGGTTTCCCGCAGCTTGAGGGAAAGTTCCCCCTTCGGGGGGATCCCTAGAAATTGGAAACAGTAGACTGCGTAGTACCGCTCAACACGGCCACTACGAAAGTTCCCCCTTCGGGGGGATCCCTAGAAATTGGAAACGCCCGAATTAGTCGGAGCCGCATCCCGCGTTTTCTTACAGGTTCCCCCTTCGGGGGGATCCCTAGAAATTGGAAACCACAACGGTCCGTATTGAAAGGTTTAATTTACCCCACTTAGTTCCCCCTTCGGGGGGATCCCTAGAAATTGGAAACAGCCAAACCTACAGCGAGTACTTTACATCCTCACTGCTGGATGGTTCCCCCTTCGGGGGGATCCCTAGAAATTGGAAACTTTGGACAAGCTGGCGCGGACTCCCGCTTAAGAACGCGCGTTCCCCCTTCGGGGGGATCCCTAGAAATTGGAAACTGAGAAGTTGGTCTATACCGAGGTATAATCCTAACTTCCCGAGTTCCCCCTTCGGGGGGATCCCTAGAAATTGGAAACCTTTGCATACTGTAAGTTATGGAATCATTTTGTTTGGGATAGAGTTCCCCCTTCGGGGGGATCCCTAGAAATTGGAAACGCCATTTCGACCCACTCATCCGGTGTCAAGATGTATTTACGGTTCCCCCTTCGGGGGGATCCCTAGAAATTGGAAACGGTAACGCTAGCGAAGGTTTCGAACGGTTCAGCGTTTGGGTTAAAGTTCCCCCTTCGGGGGGATCCCTAGAAATTGGAAACACTCTTCTTCGGTGATGTGTTGGAAGTCGGTTTTTAGCGAGTTCCCCCTTCGGGGGGATCCCTAGAAATTGGAAACATCTTGGCAATTTCCCTGATATAGGCGCAACGTTGCGCAGTTCCCCCTTCGGGGGGATCCCTAGAAATTGGAAACGAACTTTCTCGTATAGTTCACTACTGCGAAGTGCACACGTTCCCCCTTCGGGGGGATCCCTAGAAATTGGAAACGTGGCCACGGTATCTCTTTACGATGATATACCGCTGCTCTACAGTTCCCCCTTCGGGGGGATCCCTAGAAATTGGAAACAGCCTTTTTATTTTTAGGTTAGGCAGGATAGTTGTTCGTTCCCCCTTCGGGGGGATCCCTAGAAATTGGAAACCCTGGGTGCTTGGGGGGAGGTTAGGTTAGATTAGTACCAGTTCCCCCTTCGGGGGGATCCCTAGAAATTGGAAACTAGGTTGGGAATTTAGTGTAACGCCTAGCCTGAATCGTTCCCCCTTCGGGGGGATCCCTAGAAATTGGAAACAGCCTTTTTATTTTTAGGTTAGGCAGGATAGTTGTTCGTTCCCCCTTCGGGGGGATCCCTAGAAATTGGAAACCCTGGGTGCTTGGGGGGAGGTTAGGTTAGATTAGTACCAGTTCCCCCTTCGGGGGGATCCCTAGAAATTGGAAACAGGGAGCCGGCGGAATCCGCAGGCTTTCGCCTTACGGTTCCCCCTTCGGGGGGATCCCTAGAAATTGGAAACTATAGGTAGGTGACTGTTTAAGGTGATTTTATAGCCTGTGTTCCCCCTTCGGGGGGATCCCTAGAAATTGGAAACACGGTAGTTGAGATTGAACTTGCAGAAGGTGAGGTGCTTAGAGTTCCCCCTTCGGGGGGATCCCTAGAAATTGGAAACGATTAAACAAGCTTTCTTGTACTCCTCGAAGTTGTTATATGTTCCCCCTTCGGGGGGATCCCTAGAAATTGGAAACTTACCTTCTATGGTACGAACCACCAATCGAGGTGGTTCGTGTTCCCCCTTCGGGGGGATCCCTAGAAATTGGAAACGGGACCAAGTAACTTGATCATCGTAACCTCCCTTCACAGTTCCCCCTTCGGGGGGATCCCTAGAAATTGGAAACGGTAAATCATGCAGTCACGTATAAACTGCAATGCCTCGCGGTATTGTTCCCCCTTCGGGGGGATCCCTAGAAATTGGAAACCAGTGGCGCATGTACATGCGCTTGCTACCATAGATGTTCCCCCTTCGGGGGGATCCCTAGAAATTGGAAACAGCGTATCTGTGTCTTGGGTGGTACCCCTGGCTCGCGTTCCCCCTTCGGGGGGATCCCTAGAAATTGGAAACTTGGCCCAAGACCTGGGGCACCCGCAGTGCGGACAAGGGGTTCCCCCTTCGGGGGGATCCCTAGAAATTGGAAACTGACGAGTAGGGTCTGAGCTTGTGCTGGCATGAGCTTAGGGTTCCCCCTTCGGGGGGATCCCTAGAAATTGGAAACTCTACAGTGCTCTTTCCATTTGTGGGTACAGAATAGTTCCCCCTTCGGGGGGATCCCTAGAAATTGGAAACCACAACATATGCTTGATGTTGTCATATGCATATGGTTCGGAAGGTTCCCCCTTCGGGGGGATCCCTAGAAATTGGAAACACTCTAATGGTTTCTCGCTTAACTCATTCTCTTGTCTTAGGTTCCCCCTTCGGGGGGATCCCTAGAAATTGGAAACTGTACTTCATAATGCCTCCCTTTATTAAGGAGAAACAACAGGTTCCCCCTTCGGGGGGATCCCTAGAAATTGGAAACCCAGCTTGTATAGGTATTGTCTCTGCAGGAAGAAATAGATTGGTTCCCCCTTCGGGGGGATCCCTAGAAATTGGAAACCGACCGTAATTCAGTCCGGCGATGACTGGCTCATCGCCGAAGGGTTCCCCCTTCGGGGGGATCCCTAGAAATTGGAAAATTCAGCCAGCGGTCGAATGCTTTGTGCACCCGCTCTATGGGTTCCCCCTTCGGGGGGATCCCTAGAAATTGGAAAACTGTTCTCTACAAACGTACCTGTATGAAAAGGTACGTAGGGTTCCCCCTTCGGGGGGATCCCTAGAAATTGGAAAATTCAGCCAGCGGTCGAATGCTTTGTGCACCCGCTCTAT
>NZ_JANSIN010000014.1:39149-52629 GCF_047462115.1 Synechococcus sp. R50.1
GGGTTCCCCCTTCGGGGGGATCCCTAGAAATTGGAAAATGTGTTTTACCATCACTCCAACCGACTAAGTTGGAACGGTTCCCCCTTCGGGGGGATCCCTAGAAATTGGAAACACTCGAGAAGAACTAGACTCATGGTTAGCCTCCCTGGTTCCCCCTTCGGGGGGATCCCTAGAAATTGGAAACTTCGTCGTCCTCGGAGTCGGTCATCCAGGCTTTCACGGTTCCCCCTTCGGGGGGATCCCTAGAAATTGGAAACTTTGGATGGTATTCGGTTCGTCCGAAAATTCCTCATGGTTCCCCCTTCGGGGGGATCCCTAGAAATTGGAAACCCTGAACGGCTGCCCAGCCCAGTGGCCCCACGCTCCGTTCCCCCTTCGGGGGGATCCCTAGAAATTGGAAACTTGTTGGATCCCTTGCCGCGTTGGGTTGTATTTGTTGAGTCAGTTTCCCTGTGGTGAGGGATTCCTGAGGATGGGGAAAGGACTCAACAGCTTGCACCGGCTGGCGCGTCAGCATGCGCTTCGGGTTTTGGATGTTGCCGGTATAACCCTCAATGGCTCGCAACCTTGGGATATTCAAGTTCACGACGAGCGGCTATATCTGCGCTGCCTGCTCTATGGATCCCTGGGCCTTGGCGAGGCATACATGGAGGGCTGGTGGGATTGTGCCGCCATTGATGAGTTGATTTGTCGTCTCCTGACCACCCAGGCGCCGCAGCGGGTGGGTTGGCTAATTCAGCCCCTACTTGGGCTGGACAGTCGCCTCATCAACCGCCAGCGGGGCAAGGGGGCATTTGTCATTGGCCGGCGCCACTATGACATTGGCAACGATCTCTATGAGGCCATGCTGGATCGCCGCATGATCTATAGCTGTGCCTATTGGGATGGGGGTGCGCAAACTCTGGATGAAGCCCAGGAGGCCAAACTTGACCTCATTGCCCGCAAGCTGGAACTCCAACCCGGCATGCGGGTGCTCGACATCGGCTGTGGCTGGGGAGGCACAGCGCAGTACCTGGCCGAACGCTATGGAGTGCAGGTTGTGGGCATCACCGTCTCAAAAGAGCAAGCCAAACTGGCCAGCGAACGCTGCCGCGGCCTGCCGGTCGAGATTCGGTTAGAAGACTATCGCCAGACCCAGGGAAAGTTTGATCGCATCCTTTCTGTCGGCATGTTTGAACATGTTGGCTACCGAAACTACCGAACGTTTATGCAGGTAGCGCGCCGCTTGTTGAACGACAATGGCTTGTTTCTTCTGCACACCATCGGCAGCAACGTGGCCTACCAGGGGCGGGATCCCTGGATTGAGCGCTACATTTTCCCCAACTCGATGCTGCCCTCGCCTCATCTGATTACTGCAGCCTTTGAGGGCTTATTTGTGCTGGAAGACTGGCACAATTTTGGGATCAATTACGTGGCCACCTTAAAAGCCTGGCACGCCAATTTCGAGCAGGCATGGCCAAAATTAGCCGACCGCTACGATGAGCGCTTTCTCCGCATGTGGCGGCTCTATCTCCTGATGAGTGCCGGTAGCTTCAAGGCCCGGGCCAGCCAACTTTGGCAACTGGTCCTCTCACCACGGGGAGTAAGTGGCGGCTATCGCTCGCTTCGGTAACGACAGTCCCAAAAGTTTGCAGGTGCCCCTGCGCCCTCGCTGAGTGGGGGTGTTATGATGAGTTTGATTATCATTCTCACTCTAGACAAGCTGAGGGATGCCCGCAGCTCTGCAGCAAATTGTCAATCGCTTCCAGAAGGCCAAGACCTCGCGGCAGAAGTATGAGCTTCTCCTAGCCTATGCCAAGCGCCTGCCACCCTTTCCCGAAGCGGAGAGGAAGGAGGAGAACCTAGTCAGAGGTTGCGCTTCGCGGGTATGGCTGGCCACCGAGTTTAGGGAGGGCAAGGTCTACATCCAAGGGGATGCCGATGCTCAGTTGGTCAAGGGTTTGGTGGCCATTGTGGTGGAGGGGCTAAGTGGCCTAGCGCCGGAAGAGATTTTGGGGGTTTCCCCAGAGTTTGTGCGGGAGATGGGCCTCAATTTCAGCCTTAGCCCTTCCAGGAGCAACGGTCTGGTGAGCATGTTTTCGATGCTGCGGCAGAGGGCCTTGGCTTTTGGGAAGTCAGTTGCTTCCAGCTCTGCTGTCTCTGTTGTCTTGTGAGGTATTCAGGCTCATGACTGATCAAGCTAACTCTATCCGTTCGGCTCGACCGGTGCGATCGCTGGTCTCGCTGCTGGCCGCCCTCTCGGTCGGGATCCTGGGAAGCCTGCAGATGCGCCAAGAAGAGTCCCGGGCCCAGCAGGGATCCAGCCCCCCAAAGGTGGTGACCACGATTTTGCCGATAACGCAATTTACCCGTGCTGTGGCCGGGGATCGGGTAGAAGTCACGCCACTCCTTCCCCCTCAGATGGGGCCCCACGACTTTCAGGCTCGACCTGAGGAGGTTCGTTTGCTGGCTCAGGCGGATGTGCTGGTGATCAACGGGTTGGGTATGGAAACGTTTTTGGAAGGGTTGATCGCCAGCGCTGGGAACCCCCAATTGCAAATCGTTGACAGCAGCGAAGGGATCCCGACTTTGCAGACGGAGAAGCCAGAGCATGGGCACGGCCACAGTCACGGACATTCTCATGGCCATTCTCACGGGCACGGTCATGGACACTCTCATGGGCACAGCCACGGCAAGTTCAACCCCCACATTTGGCTGGATCCCAGGCGGGCTATTCAGCAGGTGGAAAACATCCGAGACGGCTTAATCGCTGCGGATCCGGCAGGGGCGGAGATCTACCGGGCCAATGCGGCTGCTTTTATCGAGAAGCTCAAGGCTTTGGATGAGGAGATTGCCGCTCGGCTAGCTCCCTTTGCCGGAAGAAGCTTTGTGGTCTTCCACGACTTTGCCCCCTATTTTGCCGAGCGCTACAACCTCAAAGCCGAGTTCTTGGTGGAGATCCCAGAGGCCAATCCTTCTCCAGAAGATGTGCGACGGGTGATGGAGACGGTGCGGGAGTCGGGCCTGAAGACCATCTTGGTGGAACCTCAGGTGGGAGACAACAACCCCTTCCAGATCTTGGCCAGGGATTTGGGGGTGGAAGTGCGGGTTTTCGATCCCATCGAGACTGCCGGCCCTGAGGGGATCGAGCCGGAATATTACCTGACCATCCTGCGGCAAAACGTGGAGAACCTGGTCTCCGCCTTTGAGAAGGAGACGGCCTTCCTGCCCCTGCAATTGCCGCTGCTGGGCCAAGCTGCTCTCGAACACCTGCTGGCGAGGGGGCGATGATCTCCTGCTCCGGCGAGGTTGTCCTGCGCGTCGAGGGGCTGACGGTCTATCGGGGATCCCGCTTGGCAGTACAGAATGTGTCATTTGAGCTGAGGGCGGGATCCCATACGGCCATTGTCGGCCCCAATGGCGCTGGCAAAAGTACCTTGGTGCAGGCCATCTTGGGGATCCTGCCGCGGCAGTGCGGCTCGGTTTGGATTCTGGGAGAGCCGGTGCGCCTGTCCGGCTATTTGCCCCCGTCAGTGCGGCAGCAGGTGGCTTACGTGCCCCAGCGTTTTCAGTTCAATCCTGGGATCCCCATGGTGGTGGAGGAGTTTGTGGCTTTGGGTTGGGGGGCGTTGCAACCCCGCTGGCCCTGGCAGCAGCGCTCTGCTCGGCAGCAGGCGGTGAAAGAGGCGTTGGAACGGGTCGGCGCATCCCACCTGTCCTCTAAGGCTTTGGGCCAGCTCAGCGGCGGGGAGCTGAAACGGGTGCTGTTGGCCTATTGCTTGGCTTGGCCGCGGCGGTTGCTTATCCTCGACGAGGCACCGGCAGGCTTAGATACGCTCAGCGAGGGGGAGTTTTACCGGCTCTTGGAAGAGCTGCGCCAATCTCTGGGCTGGGCCATTTTGCAGATCTCCCATGATCTGGAAATGGTGTCTTGCTATTGCGACCGCGTGCTGTGCCTCAACCAATCCCTCATCTGCCAGGGATCTCCCCAGGTGGCTTTGGCACCAGAAGTGCTGAGCCGGGTTTATGGGCCTGTTCGCGACAGCGGTGCGGAGCACCATTTTGTCCGCTACCACCGTCGCTGAGGGGAAGGCGATGTTGGAGGGCTGGGTGCGGGTAGTGGAGCTGTTGCAGTTGCCCTTTATGCAGCGGGCCATGCTGGGTGGGATCCTCACCGGCACGACAGGTGGGCTGCTGGGCAGTTTTGTTATTCTGCGGCAACTGTCGTTTTTTAGCGATGCCCTGGGGCATTCGGCTCTGCTGGGGATTGTTTTGGGAGTGCTGCTGGGGCTGAATCCCACCGTGGTGTTGATGGTGTTTGGGGTGGGATTTGCTTTGGGCGTCACCTTTGTCTTGGAGCGCACTCAACTGTCGGCGGATGCGGTGCTGAACATCATCTACTCTTCCTCTTTGGCGCTGGCCGTTATCGCCCTCAGCTTGCTGCCCGGCTATCGGGGCAACCTCAACCAGTTGTTGTTTGGGGAGATTTTGGGGATCAGCCCGGCAGCCCTGTGGACGAGCGGGATCCTCTTGCTGATCAGCTCGGCCTATGTGGGATTGACTTTGCCCTCCCAAATGTTGCTGACCCTGGATGAGCCGCTGGCGCGGGCGCGGGGGGTTCAGGTGGGCTGGCAGAAGCTGGCTTTTGTGGTGTTGCTGGCTGTGGTGGTGGCGCTCTCAATTCGCTCTGTGGGGGTGTTGCTGGTGAGCGCTTTTGTGGTCATCCCAGCCTCGACGGCAAGGCTTTTGGGATCCCGCTTTACAACCTATGTGCTGCTGGCCATAGGTATCGGGGGACTGAGCGCGGTGCTGGGGATGATCGCCTCGGCAACCTTCAACCTGCCCTCCGGCCCCAGCATTGTTGCCACCCAGTTGCTCTTTTTTCTCCTAGCTATGGCGCTCAAGGGGGTGTCGCAACTCCTGCAGCTCTAGCTAGCGGCAATCCAAGAGCTCTCTCGGGCAGCGGCTTTTCCTGCAGAAGCTGGCCAAACAGGCGGCGATAGCTCTCTGGAAAGACCTGCCCGCTGAGGGTGGGCTGCTCGTAGACGCGCTTGAGGGTGTTGAGATCCCGCTTGGTAATGTTGGGCACCCGCAACATCCGCCGATTGCCGGTAGCCGCCGCATGGTGTCCGCCATACATCAGATCCCGCAGGTTCGGGCTATGGCCCCACAGCCCCAGCCCATGCCCGATCTCGTGTCGGGCCACCGCCGTTATTTCGGCCAACCCCTGTCCTTCTGCAATGACGATGCGCACCCGCTGCTGCAAAGAGCCATCGGAGGCGAAGAAAAACTCCGGCCGGGCCGCCCCAGCCACCCCGCCGCCAATAGGAGGAACGCGGTAAATGCTCATCCCGTAGAAAGCCTCCTCCTCTTTGGCCACCACCTTGAGCGGGATGTAGGCCGACCACTCCTTCACCGCTTGCTCCACGGAGGCCTTCCACTGGGGGTGATCCCCTTGGATGTAGATAGGGACGGGATAGAAGGCCCACTGGGCATAGGCTCCACCTGGCAAAAGCGGCTCGATTTCCTCAAAGTAGTCTCCCACCGCCTTGTCGTAGGCGTAGCGATCCAGGCCGGGGGGGAGTTTGAGCCGCATCGGCTGCGGCAGTTCTCCGGCTTGAGTTTGAGCCTGGGCTTGCAGGGCTTCAATGCCAAAAAAGTGGGGAACCAGCAGGGATCCCCTGCCCCCCACTGCCAAAGTGAGGAGCATCGTCCAGCCGAGGATGCAAAGCTGTAAAAGGCGTCGCCGCATCAAAGCCGCCCTTCCGCACTTGTTTCTCTACAAGGTTAGTGGCTCGGAAAGCAAGTGTCATTCACGTCAGCGGTGCGGAGCACTTTGGGGGCCAAGACGGGGACGGTGGTCTATAATCCTGCCAATCCTCCCATTGCGTTCGCGCCAGCGGTGCGGAGCGCTTTCGTCGCCATGATCGAGGCTGTTCCTGCTGCCGATTCTGCCTTGCTGACCGTACAAGGGCTGCGGGTTTTCTTGCCCAGCCGCACAGTTGGCGTCAGCAGGAGGGAGCCTTCGGGATCCCCGGTGGTGGATGGGCTGTCTTTCCAGATCGGGATCGGCCAGACCTTGGGCCTGGTGGGGGAGTCGGGATCCGGCAAAACCATGACCGCCCTGACGCTGATTGATCTGCTGCCCAGCTCGGCCCGGGTGGAGGGCAAAATCCTCTTCAAGGGCCCCAACGGAACGGTGGACTGGCTGCAGTTGGATCCCCGGCAACGGCGGCGCTATCGCGGATCCCAGATCGCCATGATTTTCCAGGAGCCGAGCACCGCCCTCAACCCCCTCTACACCTGTGGCCAGCAGTTACAGGAAACCTTGAGGGCCAACACCTCCCTGAGCCCGGCGGAGATCCGCGCCCAAGCCATTCGCCTGTTTGAGGAGGTGCAGCTTTCTCCCCAGATGCTGGAGCGCTACCCTCATCAGCTCTCCGGCGGCCAAATCCAACGGGCGGCCATCGCCTGTGCCATCGCCTCCAATCCCCAACTGTTGATTGCCGATGAGCCGACCACCGCTCTAGATGTTACGGTGCAAGCGGAAATCCTGCGCCTGCTCTGGGAGCTGCAGCAGCACCGGCAGATGGCCATCCTCTTCATCACCCACGATCTCAATTTGGTGGCCGAACTGGCAGATCAGGTGGTGGTGATGCGCCGGGGCCAAGCTGTGGAACAGGGATCGGTGGAGCAGATCTTTCGGGATCCCCAGCATCCCTACACCCGCGGCCTGTTGGCCTGTCGCCCGGTGTTGGAGCGGCGGTTGCGGCGGTTGCCCACCGTCCAGGATTTTCTGGAAAAAGGGGGATCCCCAGAGGAGCAGTGGCAGCAGGTGGAGATCCCGGCTGCCGTTCGCGTAAGCGGGACGGAGTCCTTAGAGGAAGAACGGCTGCGCCGGCTGTACAGTCAGCCCCCCCTGCTGCAGGTGCGGGATCTGCGAACCCACTACGCCGTCCGTCGAGGGCCATTTGGCCGCCAGGTGGGCGAGATCCGAGCTGTGGATGGGATCAGCTTTGACCTCTACCCCGGAGAGACCTTGGGGCTGGTGGGAGAGTCCGGCTGCGGCAAAACCACCCTGGGGCGAACCCTGTTGCGCCTGGTCCGTGCCAGCTCTGGCCAGGTGATCTACGACGGCGAGGAGCTGCTCCGCTTGCCGCCCCAACGCTTACGTCGTCTCCGCCGCGAGATTCAGCTGATCTTTCAGGATCCGGCAGCCTCACTGGATCCGCGCATGAGTGTGGGAGCCAGCGTCATAGAGCCAATGGCCCTGCACGGGATTGGGAGAAATGCTGCTGAGCGACGAGCACGGGCCCAACGCCTGTTTGAACGGGTAGGGTTGGATCCGGAAGCGCTGGATCGCCTGCCCCACCAGTTTTCCGGAGGACAGCGGCAGCGGATCTGTATTGCCCGCGCCCTGGCCTCGGAGCCCCGCCTGATCGTCTGCGATGAGGCAGTGTCTTCCCTGGATGTCTCCGTGCAGGCCCAGGTGCTGAACTTGCTCAAGGATCTGCAGGAGGAACTGGGGTTGGCCTACCTGTTCATCTCCCACGACCTGAGCGTGGTCAAGTTCATGAGCGACCGCATCATGGTCATGAACCGGGGCCGCATCGAAGAGCTTGGCCCCGCCTCCCAGATCTACCAGCAGCCGCAGCAGGACTACACCCGCCGCCTCATCGCCGCGTTCGCGCCAGCGGTGCGGAGCACTTCCCCCAAAGGGAGATCCGTTCGCGATAGCGGGCCGTAGGCCTTAAAAACGCACCCATTTGCCCCAAACGGGTTGAAAAGTTTCCCCTGCATCCGGCTCCGGGCTGGGCAACCCTGCGGGTTAACTTCGCAGTAAGATTTGCAATGAGGCTAAAATTAAGTAAACTTCCAGTCGTAAAGCTTCGGCTCTTTGTTAGCACATTTAACAAAACGTTTTATCCGCAGTTTGGGCTGCAACCGGCTATGGCTCGCATACTCATTATTGAGGACGACCCTTCGATTCTGGATATCCTGCGCATCAATCTGGAGTTGGCGGGCTACGAGGTTGTGAAGGCCACCGATGGGGTGCGCGGACAAGCACTGGCTCTGCAAGTTCTCCCCGATCTGATCATCCTCGACCTGATGCTGCCCCAGGTAGATGGCCTGACCGTTTGTCAGCGCTTGCGGCGGGAGGAGCGCACCAGTGAGATCCCGATTTTGATGCTCACCGCCCTCGGCCAAACCCAGGACAAGATCGAGGGCTTTAATGCCGGTGCCGACGACTACCTGACCAAGCCTTTTGAGGTGCAGGAGCTGCTGGTGCGGGTGCGGGCCCTGCTGCGTCGCTCAGACCGGATCCCACAGGCGGCCAAGCATGGGGAGATCCTCACCTATGGCCCTCTCACGCTGGTGCCGGAGCGCTTTGAGGCGTTGTGGTTCGGCAAAACGATCAAGCTCACCCACCTGGAGTTTGACCTGCTCCACTGTCTGATGCAGCGACATGGGCAGACCGTTTCCCCCAGCGAAATCCTACAGGAGGTGTGGGGCTACGAGCCCGACGACGACATCGAGACCATCCGTGTTCACATCCGCCACCTGCGCACCAAGCTGGAGCCGGATCCCCGCCACCCCCAGTACATCAAAACCGTCTATGGGGCGGGCTACTGTCTGGAGTTGCCCAACATCGCCGATCCCAGCCCACTGCAGCCAGAGCTGGCGAAAGATTCCCACAAATAATGATTCTTTCATGATTCTTGAGGATGCTGCTCACGCAACTGCTAATCTAGGGGATGCCCTGCTGCAGATTGCGCTCTGAGATCTATGCCTGGTGCCATTCGGTATTTGATGTGCCCACCCGATCACTACGAGGTGGACTATGTGATCAACCCCTGGATGGTGGGGAATGTTCACCGCTCTTCGCGAGAACGGGCGCTGCAGCAGTGGCAGGCTCTTTATCGGCATCTCTCGCAGCGGGCGGAGGTGAAGCTAATCCAGCCGGTGCCGGGATGGCCGGATATGGTGTTTACGGCGAATGCTGGGCTCATCCTGGGATCCAAGGTGGTGCTGAGCCGTTTTTATCACCCAGAGCGGCAGGGGGAACAGCCCCATTTCAAGGCTTGGTTTGAGGAACAGGGCTATACCGTCTATGAGCTGCCGCCGGCCCTGGCTTTTGAGGGGGCAGGAGATGCTCTGTTGGATCGGGCAGGGCGCTGGCTGTGGGCGGGCTACGGCTTTCGCTCCATGTTGGAGTCTCACCCCTACTTGGCCAAGTGGCTGGGGATCGAGGTGTTGTCTTTGCGGCTGGTGGACGAGCGGTTCTACCACCTAGACACCTGCTTTTGCCCCCTCTCCGAAGGCTATTTGCTTTACTATCCACCGGCTTTTGATGCCTATTCCAACCGCTTGATCGAGATGCGGGTGCCCCCTGAAAAGCGGATCCCGGTTCAGGAGGCGGATGCCATTCACTTTGCCTGCAATGCCGTGGATGTGAACGGCACGATCTTGGTGAATCGGGTCAGCCCAGAGCTGGAAGCCACCCTACAGGAGCGGGGATTTGCGGTGGTGCAGACGGAGCTGACGGAGTTCCTGAAAGCCGGTGGGGCGGCCAAGTGCCTGACGCTGCGCCTCGACGAGACGGTGGCTCCCCAAACCGATCCGGTGGCCACGGTGCTCAGCCGGACGGTGACCCTCCAGGGACACTTGGTGGACAGCGACCTGCTCACCAGAGCCGTCGATTGCATTGTCGACAATGGCGGCAGCTTCCAGATCCTCAAGTTTCAGCTTGGGGAAAAACGGCAGAGCACTTCCACGGTGGAACTGGCCGTTTCCGCTCCCACCGAAGAGACCCTGGATACCATTCTCAGCGCCTTGATCGAGCAGGGGGCCCGTCTCTCGGAGGAAACCCAGCAAGATGCCCGTCTGGAGCGGGTAGAGAAAGCAGGGGTAGCGCCCGACGATTTTTATGTCACCACCATCTATCCCACGCAGGTGCGGGTGGCCGGCCAGTGGATCCCGGTGCAGCGGCAGCGCATGGATGGGGTGATCGTGGTCAAGGGATCCGATTGCAATGGCAAGACGGAGTTTTCAGCCTATTGCACCCTGATTCGAGATTTGCAGGTGGGGGATGCCGTGGTGTGTGGGGTGGAAGGGATCCGCACCGTGCGCCAGGCCAGCAAAGAGCGCTCTTCCCAGGAGTTTACCTTTATGGGATCGGGGGTCTCCAGCGAGCGGCGGGTGGAGATCCTGGTGGAGCAGATTGCCTGGGAGCTGCGGCAAATCAAGGAGCGGGGCGGCAAAACGGTGGTGGTGGCAGGGCCGGTGGTCATCCACACAGGCGGCGGATCCCACTTGGCCACCCTCATCCGCGAAGGCTATGTGCAGGCGCTGCTGGGGGGCAATGCCATTGCCGTTCACGATTTGGAGCAGAATCTCTACGGCACCTCGCTGGGGGTGGATCTGTCGCGGGGCACGCCGGTCAAGGGCGGCCACAAGCATCACCTCAAAACCATCAACCTCATCCGCAAGTACGGCAGCATCCGAGCTGCGGTGGAAGCGGGCGTGATTACCGGCGGGGTGTTCTACGAGTGCATTCGCGCTCAGGTGCCCTTCTCCCTGGCGGGATCCATCCGCGACGATGGGCCGCTGCCGGATACGGAGATGGATCTGATCAAGGCCCAACAGGATTACGCACGGCTGCTGCAGGGGGCCGACATGGTGCTGATGCTCTCCAGCATGTTGCACTCCATTGGTGCCGGGAACATGACGCCTGCCGGGGTCAAGCTGATCTGCGTGGACATCAACCCGGCAGTGGTGACCAAGCTGGCCGATCGGGGATCCCTGGAGTCGGTGGGGATTGTGACCGATGTGGGCCTGTTCTTGAGCTTGCTGGTGCAGCAGTTGGCGCGTTTGGGGCAGGTGTATGAGCGCCCGCAACCTGCTCTTGCTGCCCGCTAGCCACCCCATCCATAAGCGCTGTTATCTTTTGGGATCCTTAAACTGGGATCCTCAAGCCTCAAAAGGGTATGCCTTTTATTAGCCTGTTGACGGATTTTGGCCTGCAGGATCCCTATGTGGGCATTATGAAAGGGGTGATTCATACCCTTTCCCCACAGGCTCAACTCATCGACCTCAGCCATGGGATCCCGCCTCAGGATGTGGCGGCGGCTCGCTTTGCCCTGATGACGGCCTACCCCTATCTGCCGTCGGGCACCATTCACCTGGCCGTTGTGGATCCAGGGGTGGGGAGTAGCCGCCGGGCGGTAGCCATCCAAACCGAGACGGGCTTTTTGGTTGGCCCTGACAATGGCCTGTTCAGCGGCGTTTTGGCCCAAACCCCGGCGCTGGCTGCTGTGGAACTCAACCGGCCCCGCTATTGGCGCACCCCCTCTCCCAGCCGCACCTTTCATGGGCGGGATATTTTTGCCCCGGTTGCCGCTCATCTGGCCAACGGGATCCCTTTGGCGGAGCTGGGGGATCCCCTAGACGTAGCAGAACTAACCCGCTGGGAGTGGCCGCCACCCCAGATGGAGACCAACGGCTGTCGCGGCCTGGTCCAGGCCATCGACCACTTCGGCAACGGCATCACCAACCTGCCCGGACAGTGGGTGGAAGGTCGAAGCTGGAGCGCCTGGATCAAAGGGATCCCCGTCCGCTCCGTGGCCACCTTTGCTGAGGGAGAAGTTGGCGAAGTGCTGGCCCTGGTGGGCAGCTCCGGCTGGGTGGAGATCGTGCAAAACCGAGGCAATGCCAGCCGTGCCTTGGGTTTCAAAGTGGGAGATGAGGTGCGCGTGCAGTGGAGCGGCTAGATCCCCTCGCCTGAAAAGAGAGGGAGAGACTGGGGATCCTAGGCAGGTTGGCTTTCCACCGTCACGGCTTCCGTCGGAGTAGTGGGGTTTGAGGCGCCCACTTGGACTTTGATCACCCGCGCTGCGTCGGCTTTGGGCAGAGTGAGGGTGAGGATGCCGTCGCGATAGGTGGCCGAGACTTTCTCCGGCTGGATGCGGCGGGCCAGCTTGAGGATGCGTTGAAAAGGTTGGGGCTCCACTTCTTGGTAGCGCAATTCAGCACCTTCAGGGCCGTGAACCTGGATCTCGCCGCTGATGGAGAGCTGTTGAGCCGTGGCCTCGATGTGGAAGCGTTCCCGATTGGCACCGGGCACCCACAACTGGACGGTGTAGGCTTCGCCGCTCTCCCAAACCTGCAGAGGAGTGGGCAGGAAGGAGCGAGAGCGTCCCCGGTTGGGCTCCGCTTGCAGAGCTTGTACCTCGAAAAGCGGGCTGAAGTAAAGAGTTGCCATAGTGTCTCCTAGGGTAAATAGGCTAAGTCATCAATGGAGTTGAGGGAAGCGAAGAGATCTCGGCAAAGAAGGCTTGGCCTGCACTTGGGATTTGAATTCACAAAATCCTGCTCTGATCATCCAAGAAAGCCATCCCAGCGAGGGAGGGCAAACCGATCTGCGATAGGCAGGATCCCCTCACCTCATGGGGAAGAGGGATGAAAACAAACAGGGCAATCCAATGGTTCACCAAATTTTCGGGCTGGAGGCCCGCACCATAGCCGCAGGCTTGGTGTCGAGAGGAAAGCCCTCCTCCATATAGGTTTGCTGGTCAAAAGTCTGGATAAACTACAATAAGCCCATGAGCCAGATTATCTCTGTACGTTGCAAGCTGATAGTCCCACAAGAGTTGCGTCAAGAAATTGACCGCACTTTGCAGGGCTTTGCGAATGCTTGCAACCAGATTCTCGACACCGCCAAACAAAAGAACTGCTGGAACACCGCCAAGCTGCACCACTTGGTCTATCGACCAGTAAGAGCAGCAACGGGGCTGAAGGCCAACCACGTCTGTCAGGCACTCCGTCGGGTGATTAGCAATGCCAAGGCGGTGAAGCAAGTCCACAAGTTCCGCCCCACCAGTCTGACTTTGGACGCTCGTACTTTTAAGTACCGAGAGTCCGACCAAGCCGTGGGCGTGACCCTGATGAGCGGACGGGTTTGGCTCAAGCTCAAGATTGGCGGTTATCAAATCGCTTTGCTGCGGGGGCAAACGCCCACCAGCGCTACTCTGTCCAAGACCAAGCAAGGGGACTACTACATCAACATTGCTGTTGAGCTGGATACTCCCCCGACTGGCAAAACTCCAAAGGTAATCGGAGTTGACTTGGGCAGGCGGGATATCGCCACCGCTAGCAACGGACGCTCTTGGAGTGGAGAGCACATCCAGGCCGTCCGTGACCGGTTCAGCCGTGTACGCGCCAAGGTTCAATCCAAACGCACTCGCAGCTCTAGGAGGCTGCTGAGAAGGCTCTCTGGGAGAGAACGGCGCTACCAGACATGGCTGAACCATAACATCAGCAAAACCTTGGTCAGGGATGCCCAGGCTATTGGTGCGGCACTGGCTTTTGAAGACTTGACAGGCATCAGAGATTGCCTGAATCAGAAACCTCGGAGCAAAGCCGAACGGCGCAGGACTAACAACTGGGCGTTCTACCAGCTCAGGATGTTTGTAGCCTACAAGGCTGCCATTGCTGGAGTGCC
>NZ_JANSIN010000015.1:0-49404 GCF_047462115.1 Synechococcus sp. R50.1
TTAGCTGTCCTCTGGGGCCGCTAGGGATTGGGATAAAGCCCGCACCCTGCGCATAGCGCGGGTGTCGGGTAGTTTACAAAAGCTTGAATCGAGATGTTTTGTGAGTTTGCAAATGGCTACATAGGTAGTTGTGGGCTACGTGGGGATTATGAAAAAAATTAAGACTTTTGGCACAGCGGCAATTTTCGCCAGTAGTCCGGCACTAGGATGGCTTCCAGGTATACCCGGCGGGATCCCATGTATGTATATTGCCCGGAGGAGTTTCTGGGAAGCAAAACCCAGTGCAACCTAGAAGCATTGATAGAACGGCTGGAAGAGGGGGGTCGCACCCTTTTGAGCCAGTTGTTTGACGTTCGTTACCCTTACTGGAAGCGTAATCTCCGCAACAACATTCGCTTGGTGGGGGAGCTGCGCTATGTAGGCGAGGTACCCGTTCTGGTTTTGTTTGGCCTCTGGCCGAGAGGCAGTCACGAATACCGGGAGTTCTTAGACCGACGGCGAGATCCGGATTATCAAGAGCGGGTGCGGAGCTGGGTGCCCGATGACCGGTTGCAGGCGTGGCTGGCGCAACGGCGGGAACCAGTGGATCCGCCAAACCATCTCCCCCCTCTGCCCGACGAGCTGTATGAATGGACACAGTTCTTGAATGCTCCCAATCCGCAGGAGCGGCTTGTGTTGGAAAGCGGGGAATGGGTTCGGCAAGTGCAAGCCCTTTCTCTAGAACAGCGGCGCCAAGTGTATCGGGCGGTAGAGCAATTCATTGGCGATGAGAAAGGGAATCTCTACTGGAAACTACCACTGTTTTATCCAGAAACTGAGGTTAGGTGCTGGCGGGAAGGCTCGATACATCTGGCTATCAGCCTGGTGCAGGTAT
Organism: Synechococcus sp. R50.1; assembly: GCF_047462115.1. NCBI lineage: Bacteria > Bacillati > Cyanobacteriota > Cyanophyceae > Synechococcales > Synechococcaceae > Synechococcus > Synechococcus sp. R50.1. The sequence continues at coordinate 875 of NZ_JANSIN010000015.1, forward strand.
GTGAGCAGGAAAAAGTCTTATCTCCATTTTTAATTGGAGTTTACGACCACGCTCCGGAGCAGAGAGAGCGGTTTGACCTGGGGCGCCGAACTTGCCTATTTGGGAGGGGGGCCGATCAGCCGGATATTCTCCAACACCCACAATCTTTAGAGATTTGGAAGCGATATGCCCGCCGCGCCTACCCCGACTACATGGTGATGGATGAGACCATTTGGTTGGAAATGCAGGAGATCACAGAGGGAAATTTGGCTTTGTCCATGGAGGAGGAAGAAATCCTGCAGAGTACATCCATGCCCCTACTGATCAACGGAAGGGCCGGGAGTGGCAAATCTCTGATGTTGTACTACCGCTTTGCCGACTATTGCAGCCACTACCTCAAAACTTCAAAACAGAGACCTCTTGAGTACCGCCCTCTCTTTTTGACCTACAGCCCCAGTTTGGTGCAGCAAGCCCGCGACAGGGTAAGTTCAATTTTGCGCATCAGCCACCGCTATCGGGAGAAGGGGTGCAGCTTCTCCACGGAGGAAATTCAGCAATGTCAAACTTTTTTTAGCACTTTTCAGGATTACCTGCTGAACTGCCTTCCTGCCGAGCGGCAAGAACGCTACCAACCGGATCGGTATGTCAATTTTTATCGATTTCAGAGCTGGTATTGTGGTCGCCGCGATGTAGAGCTGGCTTGGCACACCATTCGCACGCTGATCAAAGGCTATGAGGTCAGTGACTATTTGGATCCCGATAGCTACCGAGAATTGCCTGAGGCCGACCGCAGTGTGGATGAAGAAGCCTTCGAGCGGATTTACGAAGAGATTTGGCCGGGTTACCGGGATCGAACCACCCATGAGGGCTACTGGGATGACCAAGATTTGGCCAGAGATGTGCTGCAGAATGGCACTCTTAATCCTATTCATCCAGTCATTTTTTGCGATGAGGTTCAGGACTTTACCCAACTTGAGCTGAATATCATTTTTTGCTTATCTCCTTGGGGAAAATACAAGTTGGATTGGGCTATTGAGCGCCTGCCCTATGCCTTTGCCGGGGATCCCTTGCAAACCATTAACCCGACGGGATTTCGTTGGGCTGCCCTGAAAAAATACCTCTACGAGCATATCCGCGCCTACTTGTTGCCGAGCCATCCCTTTGAGATTGCAGGCCCACAGGAGCTGAGAAACAACTATCGCAGCAATCCACAAGTTACTCGTTTTAGCAATGTAGTCAACCTGTGGCGGCGAGTTCTCAGCAAGAGTCGAGAAATCTATCCCCAACAGCCCTGGCGTCCCCATGAGCAGGGCATGCCGGTTCAAAGGTTTGTGCTGGATGGTCAGGAAAGAAACTTAATCGAAGATGAGCTTAGAAAAATGCTTAGTGATCTCACAGGAACAGTCTGTATCTTACCCTGTCCTGTGGGAGAGGAGCTGAACTACGTGCGTCAGGATCCCGAACTCCAGAAGATCTTTGCCGAGGAATTGAAGCAGAATCTTAAACCACCGCTCCTGCAAACTGCTACGTCTGTTAAGGGAATGGAGTTCAAAAAAGTTATCCTCTACAAGTTTGGAAACGCCTATCGACAAAACTTTAACCGGCAGCTTAATTATTACGCCCGAGGAGCTGGGGAGGCGATATCCCTGCAACTCCATTATTTTCTCAACCAATTGTATGTCGGCATTACCCGCCCCATCGAGGCCCTGGCCATTGTGGACACCTCTGCCGGTTGGCGGGAGTTCTGGGATCCAAGCTTAGAATCCAACTCTTGGCTCGATCATCCTTCTCTGCAACCGGATCGGTCGGAATGGGAGACCGACCCACCGGTATTGGGTTACCCTGTCAAAGGCATCAATATCCAGTACTGGACCAATACAAGCTTGGAAGATCTGCAGGAGGCAGCTCTTGAGCTTCTCAGGCGCGGCATCGAGGAGGGCAACCTCAAACTTCTGGAGGATGTTCAAACTCTGGCGCGGAAGGCAAAAAAACCACCTCTAGAACAGGAATGTCAGGCCTGGCTCCTCAAGCTCCAGAGGGATTACGTTTCCGCAGGGCAAAAGTTCCTGAGCCTGGAGCAGTCTGCTTTGCCCAACAAAAATCTCCAACGAGAAGCCTGGGAGTGCTTTTGGAGAGGGAAGGCCTGGTTGGAGCTGCAGCGTAACGCCGCCTACTTTGCTGGATGTCCTGGGATCCCAGACTACAGCCCCTTGGTGGACTTGATGGTGGTGGTGCAAAAAAACTCCGCCAAGCCTGCAGAGCGCTTTCGACAACTGGTGCGGGTGCGAGATTGGCTGAGCGTTGAAGTCAGCCCCAAAGATAGGGACTTCGTCCCGCTTACACGAACGGATTCCACCTGGAAAGAGTGTGTACAGCAATTTTTGGCAGAGCTTGAGCAAGTTCTCAACAACTTGGGAACTTTCTGCCCCCAGGAAGAGGCCCGCAGCTGGTTTTTGCAAGAGACCCTTGAGGCTTTGAAGGGACGTCTGGCCTTTCTCGGCCAGCGGCAGCCGTTCGCGAATCAGTACTACAAGATTTGGGGTATCTGTCACTTCTATCGGCAGGAATTTGAGCGGGCGGTAGAGGTTTGGGATCAGGGGGGCCAAACGGAGCATTCCCCCTACTACCGGGCCAAGATCCACCTGGAACCCCTTCCCGGCAAGGTGAGGTGGCTATCCAAAGACCGCCAAGACTCGGTGGTGCTGGACCGATGGCAGGAGGCGGGACGTCCCCTCACAGGCGAGTGGGCAGAGTACATCGGCGACGTCGTCACCAGTCTGGAGCGCTTGAAAGACTGGCCGCTGATGCTGCGAGTTCTGATCCAGTGCCGAGAGTGGGAGAAGCTCTGGAAAAAGGTGCAGGCCCATCCTCAGGCGTGGCAGCGGGGACACGATTACGAGCTGGTGGCCTGCATGGCCCGGGACACCCAGACCAACTGGGAAGAGCTGAGGCGACAATTGCCCGGCCTGCGAGATTTCCTGCACGAGGTGGTTACCAGCACACAGATGGAGCGGGCCTGGTGGCTACAGCCCCTGGAGGTGGGCTTGGCTTGTGAGCGACTGGGCCACTACCGAGATACGCTCAGGTTTTACGAGCGCTTTACCGAAAGCAGAACCGGCAGGCAGCAACGCTCTCAAATCCGGCAGCGCTGGCTGGTGACCCACCAAAGGTATCAGGAGTTTCTCCAAGCAGAAGGACGCCCAACAGACCGTTTGGCAGAGGAGTTTCGACAGGCTCAAGAGCGCTGGGGGGAGCAACTGCCCCAGGCAGAACCTGAGCTGGACGAACGGGATCCCTGGGCGTTTGACTTTGTGGAGTACCCCAGCCCGATCCAAAGTTGGCTGCTGCAGCGGGCCCAAACCGACACCCAGAGCCGACTCAGAGCGGAAATCGCCCAGGCGCTGGAGCATCTGGACGAACGACACTTGCAGCAGGTGCACAGCTTGATCCAGCGCTTTTCGCGCGCCGACCCATCCACCTAGGCTGGCTCCGAACGCAGGCCGGGAGGCCTATTGCAGGATTTGGCGCAGGCGCTCCAAGGCCCGTCGGTTCTCTTCAGGGGTGCCCACCGTCAGACGCAGCCCCCCACCCGTGTAGCGCACACCAGTCCCCAGCTCCTGCCAGGCCCGCTGCAGCTCTTGGGGATCCCAGCCGGCCACCCGGAAGTAGAGGAAGTTGGCTTGGCTGGGCCACACCCGCACCCCTGGCAGCTCCTGCAGAGCTTGATAAAGGGCTTCCCGCTCCTGACAAATTAGCGTCACGTCGGCCAAAAGCTCCTCGGCATGCTCCAAAGCCATCTGAACCGCCCACTGAGAAAGGGCCGTGAGGTTGTAGGGCAGGCGGATCCCATCCAACACTTGCATAAGCTGTGGATGACCCACAGCATAGCCCACCCGGTGGGCCGCCAGGCGAAAGGCTTTGGAGAAGGTGCGCAAGATTACCCAGTTGGGATGCTCCGCCAATTTGGGCAGGGCTGTGTGCCGGCTGAACTCAAAATAGGCCTCATCCAAAATCACCAGAATCTCTTCGGGCAGCCCTTCCACCCACTCCCACTCTGCAGCCGTCAGGCCATTCCCCGTCGGCGAGTTGGGATCCACCAGGCACACCACCCGAATCGGATGCTCCCTCAAAGCCTGTTGACATCGCTCTAGATCCAGAGCAAACGTCTCCGGGTCGCGGGGAACCCGCACCACTGGGATCCCCAGGCTCTGGGCCAGGATGGCGTACATGGAGAAGGTGGGCTCTGCCACCAAAATGCCGCCCCGCCCGCCCAGACAGGTGGCAATCAGCAGGGAGCGGATCAGCTCATCCGACCCATTGCCCAGGCTGATCTGCTCTGGCTCCGCTCCGGCATAGGCGGCGATGGCCTGCTTCAGGCCCCGGTGGTGGGCATCGGGATAGCGGTTGCTGGGGATCCCCTTTTCCCAAAGGAGGGAGAGCTTCTGCTTAAAGCCCGCCGGCCAATCGAGGGGGAACTCATTGGCATCCAGCTTGTCGGCAGCCGGGGCAGGCACGGCGTCGTAGGGCTTGAGGTAGAGCAAGTCGGGGCGCAGATACTGCAGAGCACACATCTTCCTGACGGGGAGAAGTAGCTATTATATCAGGGCCAACCCGACCACTTATTCTTTTGTCAGGGATCCCTGCTGACGTAGCGCCTCAAAAAGGGCAATCGCTACGGCATTGCTGAGGTTCAGGCTGCGCACCGGCCCCCGCAGTGGGATGCGCACGCTGGGATAGGTTTCCAAGAACAGAGGATCCAACCCCCGGCTTTCGCTGCCGAACACCAACCAGTCTCCCGGCTGATAGGTTACTTCCGTATAGAGGGCTTTGCCGCGCACACTAAAACACCAGAACCGGGCCTCAGGGTGGGCCTGCACCAGAGCAGACCAAGAGGGGTAGCGATACAGTTGGACGTGCTGCCAATAGTCCAGCCCCGCCCGCTTGAGGTAGCGATCCGAAAGGCGAAACCCCAGAGGATCCACCAGATGGAGAGGCGTATCGGTGGCTGCACAGGTGCGGGCGATATTCCCCGTGTTGGCCGGGATCTCTGGGGCAACCAAAACAACGTGGAAGGGCATAGTCCTATCCTACTTGCCCCCAAATCCGCGGTTGCCGCCCCCTTTTTTGCCCCCACCTTTGCCCGGTTTGCGGCTGGGCTGTTGCCGAGAGGGAGAGGCCGTTGAACGTCCGCGCCAACTGGGATCCCCGCCGGGAAGAGAGGTACGCCCACCCCCCCAACCCATACCGGGAAAACCGCCACCCATGCCCATGTTGCGCATCATGTCGCGCATGCGTTGAAAATCACTGACCAGTCGGCTGACATCCTCCAGCTTGTGGCCAGATCCGCGGGCCACCCGTCGTTTGCGGCTGACGCTGCGGGCCAACAGATCCGGGTTGCGCCGCTCTTCGGGGGTCATGGAGTTGATCATGGCTTCGGCGCGGGCCAGTTGGTCTTGTCCCTTTTGCAGTTGTTCCTCGCTGATTTTGCCCATCCCTGGCATCAGTCTCAGCAGCCCTGCCAAGGATCCCATGCGTTTAATTAGGCGCATCTGCTTGAGGAAATCGGTGAAATCAAACTGGGCAGTCATCATCTTCTCCGCCATGCTGGCGGCATCTCCCAGGTCGATTTCCTCTTGAGCTTTTTCCACCAAGCTGAGGATATCCCCCATACCCAGAATGCGGGAGGCCATGCGATCCGGGTAGAAGGGATCCAGCGCTTCCACCTTTTCGCCAACACCGATGAACTTGATGGGCTGACCGGACACTTGGCGAATGGAAAGGGCGGCCCCACCGCGGGTGTCCCCATCCAGCTTGGTGAGAATGGCCCCAGTGATGCCCAAGCGCTCGTGGAAGGCTCGGGTAAGGCTGGCTGCCTCTTGGCCGATCATGGCATCCACCACCAGCAGGATCTCGTGGGGCTGCACCGCCGCCTTGATCCGCTCCAGCTCCGCCATCATCTCCAGGTCGATCTGCAGGCGACCGGCAGTGTCCAAAATCACGTAGTCGTAGCCCTGCTGCCGGGCCGTCTCCACCCCCTGCCGGGCAATCTCGACGGGATCTGCTTTGCCCAGGTCGAAAACGGGGATCTGAATTTGCTGGCCCAGCGTCTTGAGCTGGTCGATGGCCGCCGGACGGTAGATGTCTCCGGCCACCATGAGAGACTTCTTGCCCTGCTTGCGCAAATACAGAGCCAACTTGGCGCAGGTGGTGGTTTTCCCGGATCCCTGCAAACCGGCCATGAGGACAATGGTGGGAGGCTGCTCCGCTTGGGCAATGGGCACGTTGGCTTCCCCCATCACTTTCACCAGCTCGTCGTGGACGATCTTGATGAACTGCTGATCCGGCGTCACCCCCAGGATGACCTCGGATCCCAGGGCAGCTTCCCGCACATCCTCGATGAACTGCTTCACCACCTGCAAGTTGACATCCGCATCCAGCAGGGCTCGCCGCACCTCCCGCAGAGCTTCTTGAATGTTGGTTTCGGTGATCTTGTCCTGGCCGCGCAGCTTTCTCCAGGCCAATTCCAACTTCTCGGAGAGGGCATCAAACATGGGTGCTGTCTATCCTGTCAGGCGCTTCGGGGGCATTTTCTACCATAGTCCAGTTGGCGGGACTCCATCTTGGGGATCCCCACCCAGGAGACCATCCCGGCCCAGAAAAACTGGCGACTTCACAAAAGTTTAAGCAACAATAGAGGGCGTTGCATGCAGATCTTCCATGGTCAGCGTCGCTTCCCTTCCCTACAGCACCACCGACTGGCAATTGGGCTATCGCTCCCTATCCCAGGAGTACGACTATTGGATTACGGAGATCGAAGGACGGATCCCGGCAGGGTTGCGGGGAACCCTGTTTCGCAACGGCCCGGGCAAGCTGGAGGCGGGATCCCAGCGCTACGGGCACCCGTTCGATGGCGATGGCATGGTCTGCGCCATCACCTTTGTGGAGGGGAAGGTTCATTTTCGCAACCGGTTTGTGCGCACCCGCGAGTTTGAAGCAGAGGAAAAAGCCGGTCGGGTGCTCTACCGAGGGGTGTTTGGCACCCAAAAGCCGGGCGGCTGGTGGAGCAACTTTCTCGACTTGCGGTTTAAAAATCCCGCCAACACCAATGTCATCTACCAGGGAGACAAGCTGCTGGCCCTGTGGGAGGCCAGTGCCCCTTACCGGCTGAACCCGGCCACCTTGGCCACCGAGGGGATCGAAACGTTTGCAGGAGGGATCTCGGCCAGCCAGCCTTTCACTGCCCATCCCCGGCGGGATCCCCACACGGGAGATCTCATTGCTTTTGGGGTGCGGGCTGCCCAGAACTCCACGTTGCTGTTTTACCGTCTGGACTCGCGCGGGCGCTTGGTGGAAAAGCGGGATTACCGCCTGCGGGGCTTTGCCTTTCTGCATGATTTTGTCTGGACACCCCGCTACCGCATCTTTTTCCAAAATCCCTTGGCTTTCAACCCCCTGCCGTTTGTGTTGGGCTGGCAACCGGCGGGCACCTGTCTGACCTTGAAACCGGGGGAGCCGACCCGCATCTGGCTCTTTCCCCAGGGCGATAAGCCGCTGCAACTGGAAGCGGAGCCGGGGTTTGTTTTCCATTTTGTCAACGGCTACGAAGTCGGGGATCGGGTTGTGGTGGATGCCGTCCTCTATGAGAACTACCCTGCCCTGGAGCCGGATGCCGATTACCTGCAGATTGACTTTGCCCAGATTCCGGCGGGCAAGCTGTGGCGGTTCTATCTGGATCCCAAGGGGGGCAGCGTGAAGCGGGAACTGCTGCTGGATCGCTCGGTGGAGTTTCCGGCCATCCACCCGGCTCAAATGGGGGGATCCCACCGCTACATCTACATCGGGGCCACCCATGCTCCTGGCCCCAATGCTCCCCTACAGGCCATCCTCAAGCTGGATACCGCCACAGGCCGCACACAGCAGTACAGCTTTGCCCCCCGCGGCTTTGTGGGAGAACCGGTGTTCATCCCCGATCCAGAAGGTCAGGGCGAAGAGGCAGGGTGGATCGTGACGGTGGTTTTTGATGCGGCCAGCCAGCGCTCTCAAGTGGTGATCCTAGAAGCAGCCGACCTGACAGCCGGCCCCGTCGCGCGTATCCCATTGCGGCACCACATTCCCTATGGCCTACACGGCAGCTTCACTCCGCAGGTGTGGGCAACGCCCGCCTAAACGGTGAACCCCAGGAATGGCTAATGGATCCCATCGGCTCGGGAAAGATCATGCGCCCCAGCCTTTGCGGGAGCCCTGGGGATCGGCCAGTTGGATCCCGGCTGTGCAAAAACACCTCTATTGGCTCCAGTCAGCGTTGCTGGAAAAAACTACAGATACTCATCAATATCAATGGCCCTGTCTGGGGAATAGACATCCTGCAGCCTGAGAACCATTCCCTTGGAACAGTTGCTAGTATTGGCTACACGTCGGCTACAGTGTTGACAACTGCTGGCTCCCCAGTTCCCGACGAGGGCACCTGCTGGGAGTTTGTCAATGGAAGCAGGATGGAAAGACGCTGTTGGGCGTTGTTAGGCTAGTGAATGGTGTGTTGAGCAGGTCTTGGGTCAAGAGCAAAGTTATGGCCTGTTTTTGCAACGGTAAATGTCTGCCGCCGAGCATTCTGAATTGACAGCAACGGAACCGTCACAATGTCCTCCGATCTGAGACCTCCCTTTCGACCTGTACGGCCCCCCAGACCCAGCTCAACCGGCGAGGCCAAGGGATCCCTGTCGTCGGCAAAAGCTCAGGATCCTGGTGCTGCTCGCGACAGCGGGACGGAGTCCTTGCAGCCCGTTGTCAGCACCACCGCTACCTTGGGGGAAAAGAAAGCGGCAGAAAGAGAGCGAGTCTGTTTGGAACCCATCCCCCCGCCTGGGGAGAAGATGCAATACCGAGCCATCGGCCTCATCGAAGGGCAATACATCCCCTCCCCAGAGCACTTTACCCGCGGGATTTTGCGCACCTCGGATGGCCTGGATCTCAATGCCGTATTGCTGGGCCGGGTGATGAGCCTGGTACGCAAGCATCTACGGCCGGAACGCAACTATCTGTGGGTGGTTTATCCTCGCACCCGCGACAAAACCGAAGATCTGCACGTGCAGTTGCTGGGGGTGTGGGCCCCAGAAGAAATGGGGCGAACTCTCCCCGAGGGATCCCGTCCAACAGTGGTGCCGGATTGGTTTTCCATCCGGGGCGAGGTCGTTTTTCAATCCCAGGAGAAAGGGTTCATCATCGTCAAGATCCGTCAATCGGGCAAAAAAGCTTCCGCCAACTCTCCCTCTCAGCGAGTCCAGAAGGATGGAGCCGCAGCCCCCAAGCCCCAAGCCTTCAAATTGCGCCTGATTGGATCCCTGCCGGGCAAAGGGGTAGGCAATTTCTGGGATCTGCAGGTGCGCCGCCGCGGATCCCTGCTCTATGTGGAGGCGGGCACTCCCATCGGCCCAGTACTCAAAACGCCGCCGCGCCCACGCCTGAAGCGTTCCCCCCCCCAACCCAAAGCCAGGAAGAGTTCCACCCCCTCGACACGTGGGGAAGCGTCTATTCAAGAGCCGTTTTATCCTCTGCGAGATCCCACAAAAGTACCCAAGCCGGTTAAGAGAAAACGCCCATAAACTGGGCTAGTAGATCCTGCTTTAATGGAGCTTTTCATGTTGACCTTCTTGTTGTGAACCATTCTTTTACCCTGGTTAGGCCGTGGCAGAACCAACTCCTCCCAACAAACCTCCCAACAAAGATGAATTCATTTCGCCTCGCTATCCCTACTGGGGCGAAGTGAAGCCGCAGAACCTAGTTTTTGATGCCAACCTGCAGGAATTTAGCAATAAAGTGTCCTTGATTTGTAGCTTGGAAACCGGGGGCAAAATTACCCCGGAAGAAGCCTACTGGCAAATCAAGGAGCTGTGGAAACAACTCAAGCAGACCAAAAAAGCCATCTTGGACGATCCCCAGTGGAAGGAGTCTCCCCCCGACTTGCCGGAAGAGTAGCCGGCTGGATCCGGGAGCTCGCAACTCCTCCCGGATCAACCGCAAACGGTATACACTGGGCGCGGACGCCGGGCTTAGTCAGGGAAGATGAGGACTTTTCCTTCGCCGGAGGCGCTTCGTCGGCTGCCAGCGGGGGCTGCCGATGGGGCCATCATTCTGGGCACGTTGGTTCTCCTGGCCTTGGTGGCGCAGGTGGGGGTAGGGGCTTTTGAGCGGTTTCAGCCCCCGGCGGTGGTGCCCCGGATCGACTTGGATCCGCGCAACCTGCCCTACTATGCGGCCCGCTCCACCTTGCGCATGTTCATTGCCTTGGCCTTTTCCACCCTTTTTACCTTGATCTATGGCTACATTGCTGCCAAAAGCCGCTGGGCCGAGCGAATTTTGATCCCCCTGTTGGATATCTTGCAATCGGTGCCGGTGTTGGGGTTTCTCTCCATTACCGTCACCGGTTTCATTGCTCTGTTTCCCGGCAGCTTGCTGGGGCTGGAGGCGGCTTCTATCTTTGCCATCTTCACCAGCCAAGTCTGGAACATGACCTTTTCCTTCTACCAATCCCTGCGCACGCTGCCTCAAGAGTTGGTGGAAGCGGCTACCTTGTATCGCCTGTCGGGGTGGCAGCGCTTTACCCAGTTGGAAGTGCCGGCGGCAATGGTGGGCCTCATCTGGAACGCCATGATGAGCTTTGGCGGAGGGTGGTTCTTTGTGGCAGCCAGCGAAGCCATCAGCGTGCTCAACCAGGAATACACGCTGCCGGGCCTGGGATCCTATGTGGAAGCGGCCGTCCAGGCGGAGGATCTGCCCAAGCTGGGCTGGGCGCTCCTGACCATGGCCGGGGTGATCCTGCTGGTGGATCAGCTCTTCTGGCGACCTTTGGTGGCTTGGTCGGATAAGTTTCGCCTGGAACAGAGCAGCGGGGCTGCTGCCCCCGAATCCTGGCTGTACGATCTGCTGACCACGGCGCGGATCCCGCGGCTGATCGGCAGTTGGCTGTCCCCCTTGGCAGAGTTGGTGGATCGGCTGTTGTCCCACTTAACTCGCCCCCGTTGGGTGGATCCCCTTAGTCCTGAGGTCGAGCGACGCCGCGAGCGGCTGCTAACCCAGCTTTCCTGGGCAGCTATTGGCGGCATTGGGATTTGGATTGTTTATTTTGTGGCTACCACTGTGGGCTTTGGAGAGGTGATGCTGACCTTCGGGCTAGGGATCCTCACCCTGCTGCGGGTTAGCGTGTTGCTGGTGTTCGCCACGGTGATCTGGACTCCCATTGGGGTGGCCATTGGCTTTAATCCAAAACTGGCGAAACTGCTGCAGCCGGTGGTGCAATTCCTGGCAGCTTTCCCGGCCAATTTCCTTTTTCCCTTTGCCACGTTGTTTTTTATCCGCGCCCAGATCAGCATTGAGTGGGGCAGCATTTTGCTCATGTCGCTGGGAGCACAGTGGTATATCCTTTTCAACTCCATTGCCGGTGCCCAAAGCATCCCCACGGACTTGCGAGAAATGGCCGTGGATGTGGGCTTACGAGGATGGCAGCGCTGGCGAAAGCTGATCATTCCAGGGATCTTTTCCGCCTGGGTCACCGGGGGAGTCACGGCCAGCGGCGGCGCTTGGAACGCCAGCATTGTCTCGGAGATTGTGGCCTGGGGATCCACCACCCTGACGGCTACGGGGTTGGGCACCTACATTGCTGAGGCAACGGCGGTGGGAGACTGGCCCCGCATTACCTTGGGCATTGGCATGATGAGCTTGTTTGTGGTGGGCATTAACCGTCTGTTCTGGCGACGGCTGTATCAGTTGGCGGAAGAAAAATATCACCTTTAGTCTTTTCAGTTTCTGAGGCAATCTCTCTATGAGCTCTGCAGCTTCCCCCGTTTTAATTGAGGTTGAGAAAGTCTACAAGCGCTTTCCTTTGCCAGAGGGCAAGGGGGAGTTTACCGTTTTAAGCCAAATTGATTTGCAAGTGCGGGCAGGGGAGGTCTTGGCTCTGCTGGGCCGCAGCGGCAGTGGCAAAAGCACCCTTTTGCGCATCATGGCGGGCCTGATCCCCCCCAGCCAAGGGCGGGTGCTGAGCAACGGCCAGCCTCTACGCGGGCCTAACCCCGATGTGGCGATGGTGTTTCAGAGCTTTGCTCTCCTACCCTGGCTGACCGTGCAAGAAAATGTGGAGCTGGGGCTGCAAGCCCAAGGGATCCCCCGCGAGATCCGCCGGCAAAGGGCCCTGAAGGCCATTGACTTGGTGGGCTTGGATGGGTTTGAGAACGCTTACCCCAAGGAGCTTTCGGGGGGGATGAAGCAGCGGGTGGGCTTTGCCCGCGCCTTTGTCCTAGAGCCCAAGGTGCTGTTTATGGATGAGCCTTTTAGCGCTTTGGACGTGCTGACGGCGGAAAACCTGCGGGGGGAAATTGATGAGCTGTGGAATGCGCAAGCCTTCCCTTCCCAAAGCATCCTCATCGTTACCCACAACATCGAAGAGGCGGTGTTTTTAGCGGATCGGGTGGTGATTCTGGGATCCAACCCGGGGCGGATCCGGGGGGAGGTGAGAATAGATCTGCCGCGGCCCCACGAGCGCACGGATCCCCGCTTCAAGTCCTTGGTGGACTACATCTACGAGATCATGACCAACCCCGAAATTGCTGTTACCGGAGAGGTGGCTCTGCCTGCGCTGGCTGGTGATAAGACCACTTCCCCCTATGCCCTGCCTCTGCCCCATGCGCGGGTGGGCGGGATCAGCGGTCTGCTGGAGTTGATCGTGGAGTGGCCGCAAGGGCGGGCGGAGATTGCCGATTTGGCCGAGCGGCTGCAACTGGCCGTGGACGATCTGCTGCCGATTTTGGATGCGGCGGTGCTGTTGGGCTTTGCCGAGGTGGCCAGCGGGGTGGTGCAACTGACCGAAATTGGCCAGGACTTTGCCAACACCACCATCCTGCGCAGCAAGGATCTCTTCCGACAACAGCTATTGGCACGGGTTCCCGTGTTCCGCAGCATCTTGCAGACTCTGGAAGAAAAAGGCAGCCGCTCCATGCGAGCGGACTTCTTCTTGGATCTTTGGGACGAACACTTCCCCCACGCTGAAGCCGAACGGCAGTTTGCCACCGCCATTGACTGGGGACGCTATGCGGAGCTATTTGAGTATGACGCCTCGGAAGAACGTCTCTATCTGCCCGAGCCAAGCGAGAGCTCCACTGCTCAAAAGCCTGTCGGTCTCAACTCTCGTTCCGACTGAAGCGCATCTGGCTCTGCCTTTTTCAAAGCTGCATCGTGGAGCGGAGGTATGGCGCCAATTCCAGAAAGTCCCAAAATCTACCACATTACCCATGTAGACAACTTGCAAGGGATTTTGACATACCCCCCCGCTTTTAGGCAGGGGATTCTTGTTACTGGTTCTGCGACAGCACTTGAAATCATGGCCTGGGAACTTCAAGGCCTATGCCGCAGCCTGCCGGCGGGGGGAAGTTCAGCCCGGTAAACTATTGGTTTTCGAGACGGGAAAGCTGACTAATCCTCGCTATATCATCAATTTTCCCACCAAGCGCCACTGACGGGGGAAGTCGCGGATCGAGGATATAGAAGCTGGGCTGAAGTCCCTTGCCGAGGAGATCAGGCATCTTGGTCTGCGCTCAGTCGCTTTGCCACCCCTAGGCTGCGGCCTCGGGGGTCTTCATTGGCCCGATGTGCGCTCCCGCATCGAGCAGGCGCTAGCAGAACTTCCCGACGTCCACATCCTTGTCTTTGAGCCCACCGGGCCTCAGCCTTTACCGAAGAGCATGCGCCGCGGCCAGATCCCTTCCTTGACGCCGGGAAGAGCGGTGCTGGTGGGCCTTATGGAGCGCTATGTAAACGGTCTACTTGTTCCGTTTGTCTCTTTGCTTGAGCTGCACAAGCTGATGTACTTCCTGCAGGAAGCCGGGGAGCCGCTTCGCCTGCGATTTACAAAGGGCGTTCATGGACCCTACGCCGAGAACTTGCGGCATGTTCTCAAAGAAATCGAGGGATATTACATCTCTGGGTACGGCTCGGGCGGTGATCGACCAGACAAGAAGCTGGAACTGGTGCCCGGTGCTGTCGAGGAAGCCCATAGATATCTCGCTGGACAGCCAGAGACGAGAGAACGCTTTGAGCGTGTCAGCGACCTCGTGGAGGGCTTTGAGTCGCCCTATGGTCTAGAATTGCTGGCTACTGTCCACTGGATCGTGACTCGTGGGCACCCTTCCACGACGGCAGAGTTGGTGGAAAGCTTCTACGCCTGGGGAGATAGAAAACAACAATTCAGTAGCAAACAGATCCTGCTTGCCGCTCGAGTTTTGGCAGAGAAGGGGTGGTTCAAGGCACTTCCAACAGAGCCGCTTGCGGCCAGCCGAAGCCAGTTCGAAACACGGCCCTAGCGCTCTGCACTACTTCCGGTCTGGAACCTGCGAACACGACTACCCCTTGCCTGCAGCAAGTACCTACTCATAAATCCAGCTTTGGGCAACCGGTGTCCAGCTCACCAATTCCGACTCATCGAACCAAAGGGCGATCTCCCGCTGCGCGGTTTCAACTCCATCGGAGCCGTGAATGAGGTTGCGGCCAATGTCGATGCCAAAATCGCCGCGAATGGTGCCCGGTTCTGCCTCCAGGGGGTTGGTCTTGCCGATGAGCTTACGGGCGGCAGCAATCACCCCTTTGCCCTGCCAGACCATAGCCACCACCGGCCCCGAGGTAATGAACTTCACCAAACTGTGGAAGAAGGGGCGCTCCTTGTGTTCGGCGTAATGGGCTTCCGCCAGCTCTTGGCTCACTTGCACCAGCTTCAGGCCCACCAATTGGTAGCCCCGGCTCTCCAGGCGCTGGATGATGGTGCCCACCAGCCCCCGCTGCACGCCGTCTGGCTTGATGGCAATAAAGGTGCGCTCCATGGGATCTCCCCTCGTTTTACAGATCTTCACCGCTATCCTTGTACCGGATCGGGGATCCCGAGCGCAAGGGAGCAAAATTAGCGCTTTTTACGCGCCCACCACTGCCAAGGTCAGGAAGGCAGCCCCCACCACTGTAATCGCCCAGCCGGCCCAGCGAGTTAAGCCAGGGATCCGCAACCCCCAGCGTTCTGCTGCCCAAAGGGCCAGGAGAGCTACCCCATACTGGACGGTGCTCAACCCCAGTAGATATCCCACCCAAGGCATGGGTTGGGCGCCGATAATGGTTTCGGCGTAGGCATAGCCATGGAATAGCCCCGCCAGGGATCCCCCTATTAGCAAGAGCCAACTTGGGATCTGCCGCGGTTGCACCAGCAGCAAGCCGAAGAGAACCACGGAAGAGGCAATGGCCAGCTCCGTCAGTCCCAGGGGATCCCAGCCGGCCAGGTGGATCCCAGTGCCCACCAGACCCGCTAGCACAAAGCCCAGCGGGATCCCATAGCGCCAGGGCTGCCCCGCCGCCACAAGACCGATGGCCACGACGAAGGCCAGGTGATCCAAGCCAATGACAGGGTGAGCCAGCCCGGAGAGAAATCCCTCCCAGGCCGTTGCAGGCAGTTTCCCTCCCAGGGCGTGGTGGGCAAAAGCCGGCGAAAAAAACCCCGTAACTGCCAGTGCACCCCCAGCAGCGGCAAAGCTGGGGATCCCTTCCTTCCGCCACCGCCCAAGCGGCGATGGGACTTGCTGCCACAGCCAAGACATGCTTTTGGACCTCCCTGAGTTCTCTCAATAGCTGCCCAGATCTCCCAGTCTAGGGGCGCTCTCTGTACCCTTGCAGATTTTCCGGCTCAAACTGGCGCAAAATCCGCGTGGCTTCGCGGAGGCGGGTTTCGTTCTCTTCTTCCACAATGAGCACGTACTTGCCCGCAGCGAGGCGGTTGCGGTAAGCCAAAGCATCGCCGGAGCCACCAGACAAGCCCACTCCGCCGCCGACGAAAAAGCTGCCCATGGCCCCGCCCATCGCGCCCAATAGGCCGCCGATCAGGTGGTTGCCTATAGGTCCCGCCCAGGCAAAGGTATCCAAACCACTCAAAACGCTGAACCCCACCCCGGCCAAAAAGCCAAAGGGCACCAACCAAATGGCCAGGCGCCGCATCTGACGGCGGGCCGCTTGGGCCGGGTCAATCAGCCCAAACTCGTCGGCACTCTTGTAGCCTCGCCCCAGCAGATGCAATCGCTCCAGGGAAAAGCCGGCTTGTTCCAGGGCGCTGTAGGCCGCCTCAGCGGCTATGCGATCCGGCAGTACCGCGATTAAATAGCTCATGGACCCGGGGATCTAATCCGTTCCACATCTTATTGTCTGCCAAGTTTGAGCGAGGATCCCTGTGACCCAGTCTGGCTCCACTAGCGCTCCATCTACTAGCCTCTACCAGCGCTTTTACGAAGTGGTGCGGCGGATCCCGCCGGGCCGAGTGGCCACCTATGGGCAGGTGGCGCGGGTTGCCGGTTACCCCGGCTATGCTCGCCAGGTGGGCTATGCTTTGTTTCGCCTGCAAGGCCAAAACACCGACATCCCTTGGCACCGGGTGATCAACGCCCAGGGCTGCATTTCCTACTCCCCTTTTCGCCTGGGCTACGACGACCTGCAGAAAGCGCTGCTGCAAGCCGAAGGGATCCACTTCGACGCCGAGGGCCAGGTGGACTTGCAACAATTTGGCTGGGATCCAGGGGAAGTTTAACCTAGGCTTGACCTAACCTTAAACAGGTCATAGCGAAACCCCAATCCCAGCCTTGGTAACGTGAACGCGGATGCGTCCTCTCTTGTGGATGGAGTGAAGGAATTGTCATGAAACCAGCTTGCCGTGCTCGAGGGTCTGCCCCTGCCAAGAGATGGCTCCCGGATTGGCTGAACCCTCTGGCCAGGTCCCTGTGGGTCGGGTTGTGGTGTTTGGTGCTGAGCCTGGCCAGCGCCTGCGGTAGCAGCAGCTCGGTTCCCCCAACCGGCGGAGGGGCTGGGTTTATCGCCTCGGATCCCAATGTGGCTCTCTCGACTCAGCCGCCCGCTTTTACCCTGCAAATCCTACATGCCAGCGACTTGGAAGCCTCGATCGCTGCCGTACAAGATGCGCCGCGCTTCTCGGCGGTGGTGAACGCTCTGCGCCCCCAATTCCCAAATACGGTGGTGCTCTCCAGTGGGGACAACTATATCCCCAGCCCCTTCTACAACGCCAGCACGGATCGGTCTCTGCAAGGCCGTTACAACCTCACCCCTGGCAAAGCCGATATCGAGATCATCAACGCCATTGGCTTTGAGGCGGCTGCCTTCGGCAACCACGAGTTCGACCAGGGCACGCGCCAAATTCGCGACCTCATCCGGCCCGACACTGGCCGCGGCTACGCTGGGGCTCGTTTTCCCTACTTGAGCGCCAACCTCAGCTTCAGCGGTACCGGCGAATTGGCTAGCTCTGACTTTGCTGCCGATGGCCAAGAGGCCAGCTCTATCCGCGGCAAGATCGCCAAGACGGCGGTGATCACGGTAGGAGGGCAGCGGATCGGTCTGGTGGGAGCCACCACCACCCGTTTGGCGGCCATCTCTAGCCCCGGCCCCGAGGTGAGGGTAGAAGGCAGGGTGGACGATACTGACCAGGTGAGTGCCGCTCTAATCCAGGGCTTCGTCGATCAACTCACCGCTCAGGGCATCAACAAAATTATCCTCCTAGCCCATCTGCAACAGTTGCAAAACGAGGTAGCCCTGGCCAGCCAATTGCGAAATGTGGACATCATCATTGCCGGCGGATCCCACCGGGTGATCGCCAAGCCCACCGATCGCCTGCGCACTGATTTGCCCGATACCCGCACGGGTGACTACCCCATCTTGCGCTCCTCCGCCAGTGGTCAACCGGTGGCGGTGGTCAACACCGGCTCCAACTATCGCTACGTGGGCCGCCTGGTGGTCAGCTTTGACGCCAACGGGGTTATTGCCCGCATTGACCCGGTGAGCGGTGCCTATGCCACCGACGACCAAGGGGTAGCAGCTGTCAGGGGCACCCCCAATCCCGACGTAGTGCGGATAGCCAACGAAATTGGCAACATCATCCGCACCAAAGATGGCCGCACCTTCGGCTCCACCACACAATTTCTCAACGGCCTGCGGGCAGAGGTGCGCACTGAGGAAACCAACCTGGGCAACCTCACTGCCGATGCCAACTTGGCCTACGCCAGAACGGTCGATCCTTCTACGGTTATCTCCCTGAAAAATGGCGGTGGCATTCGCGCTCCCATTGGGGCTACCACCGGCGGCGGCGGCGGTGAGCCGGTGCGGCGCATCCCACCGGTGGCTAACCCTGAAGCCGGCAAGCAGTCCGGTCAAATCTCTCAGCTGGACATCGAAACGGCCCTTGCTTTTAACAACGGCCTCTCTCTGTTGACTGTTACCGCTGAGGAACTGAAGCAGATAGTGGAACACGGGGTGGCGCAAACCCAGCCGGGAGCTACGCCGGGCCGCTTCCCCCAAATTGGCGGCTTTGCCTTTAGCTTTGATCCCTCGCGGCCACCGGGATCCCGCGTCCTCTCCTTGCGGGTGGATACGCCCACAGGTCGGGATGTGGTGGTGCGCAACGGCCAAGTGCAAGGGGATCCCAGACGCACCTTCCGCCTGGTGACCCTGGACTTCTTGGCCAACGGTGGGGATGACTATCCCTTCCCTCGCCTGTCCAACCCCAACCGGGTGAACTTGGCCCCCAGTTCCGGCATCACCTTCGATACCCCCGGCAGCGAGCAAGATGCCTTGGCTCGGTATTTGCGGCAGATCGGCGTGTTCACCGAACCGGACACCCCGCCGGCCCAGGATACCCGCATCCAGAACCTGTCGGCCCGCCCAGATACGGTGCTGCAAGGTCTGTAGATTGGGTTAACAGACTGGGGCAGATTGGTCCAGAGGAGTGGTAATCCGGTGCCGGGCTTCCTTCTTGCCAAAGGGGAGATTGGCTTGGATGAGTTGCCTCAGCAGCGTGCCGGAGAAATGTCTTGAGCTTTTTAGGAAGGGATCCCTGGCCAGTGTCAAGGATCCCTTTTCTTTTTCCTACTCCTATCCCTGCTGGTGTTACTTGGCAACGTTTACCGGGGTGCCCAGGCGGGCCGTGAACCTTGCGGGCATTGCCCACAATAGGTGGATTTGTATACGGATTGAATTGCTTCCTCAAGGAGGAATCATTACCATCAAGGGTGACGTTCGCTCCTTTTGCTGTTCATGACTCTGGAGACGTTTTTTACCCAGCTCAACGCCAATGGCTTAGCCATTGCGCTTTTGCTCTTTGCCACCCCTTGGGTGGTTTGGGTTCTCTGCGACTGGATCCCAGGCCAATGGGAGGAACCTTTTTTGCTCAGCTTAAGTATCGGCTTGGGAGCGGTAACTCTTGTCCTCTGGGCGGGCTACTTGGCCTATGCCACCAACACCGCCGGCTGGCAGGCGGTGGTGAAGCAGGCGGATATGTTCTTGCTGCTGGTGCCTCCCTGGACTTTTCTTAGCTCCATCTGGGTGGCGCGGCAGCGCATGCCTCTCTCGCGGGTGCCGGCTTTTCGCACCTTGCAAGGGATCGGCATTTTGGCGGCAGTCTATCTTATTTTTTCTTGGCTCAGTCGCCGGGTTTATCTTGTCTTTTTTTCCTACATGCCCTTTTCGGCTTTCTTGTGGATCCTGGCAGGGCTGTTGGGGGTGGCGTACATCGGCTATCGCATCATCTTCGGGGATCCGCCCAAGTACCCGCCTGAAACCTGAGGGGACGGACAGCAGGGACTAAAATCAAGGGAGACCTTTTGCAACTTGGCAATGGTGACCGTCCCTCTGACTTCAGCCCTGAATATCGACTATCGTCCTCTGCGGGAGCTGTTATCGGCGGGAGCCTGGCTGGAGGCGGATCGGCTGAGCCTACAACTGCTATGTCGGGCGGCGGGAGAGGGGGCAATGCGGCGGGGCTGGCTGTATTTTTCTGAGGTGAGCCGGATTCCGGTGGAGGATTTGCGAACGATTGATCACCTGTGGCGAGTGGCCTCTGGGGATCGCTTTGGCTACTCTGTGCAGCGACAATTGTGGTTGGGGGTGAATCGCAACTGGGAGCGCCTTTGGCCCCTCATCGGCTGGAAACAGGGCTACCACTGGACTCGCTACCCTGACGAGTTCATCTGGGATCTCTCCGCCCCCAAGGGCCACCTGCCCCTTTCCAACCAACTGCGGGGGGTGCGGGTTCTGGAGGAGTTGCTCACCCACAAGGCTTGGGAAGAAGTGTCTGGCTGAGCATCCCTGGTTACTGGCTGAATCATAATTGGACTAGACTGTGGCCGAGCAACTGCAACTAACCCAATTTCCCAACTTGCCCATCGACCTGGCCCAGGCCTGTGAGCAGGCCATCCAGGCTACACGGCTGGCTATGCAAGCAGGATATCGCCGCCTGCTCATTGAGATCCTGGCTCCTGAGATTAAACCGGAAATCTTGGCCCGTCCGTTTTTGGAGCTGCTGCAACCGCCTGCTTTGGTGCTATTCAGCGATGCCGGCGGAGCGGCTCTGGCGCAGCGGGAATGGGGATCCCTACCCGAAGGGATCGAATTGCAGAGCCTGACTTCCCGCACTCAACCTACCCCAGAACAGAGCATCCTGCTGGTGATGCCCGCGGTTTACAGCTTGGATCAGGTGGAGCGGGTTTGCCAAGCGGTCAGTGGCGGGGATCCCTCTGGGCTGGCTTCCAAAGGACGGGATCCCAAACCCGTCGTGCTGCTCAACCCCCAATTGCAGGATGCCGCCACCGTGGGTGTGGGTCTGGCCGGTCGCCGTCTGCGCCAGCGGTTTCTGAGCACCTTCGAGACCAGCTACTACCTGCGCTCATTGGTGGAGGGAGCCCTGTTTCGCGCCTATCCGGATCCCTGGAGCGTGTGGCAGCAGGAAGAGCCCGGCCTCTACAGCGTCTTGAAGACTTTTATTGCCCAGCCCACCGGCGAGGAAGTGGCCGAACTGTTCAGGGCCAGCAAGGGAAAGGATCCCTGGTGGAGCTGGCGGCGCTGGCTGGGATCCCTGTGAGGGTCAGGATCTCATGGGGAGAGAGGCCAGGGGTGAGGGTTAGTACTATCTCAAACTCTTTTAATAAAGACTATAAAGCTCCCCGCCTCATCTCTATTTCGGTGATATGATCACACCACGCTAGGAGTGTCTGGGGATTATCCCCAGGCTGAGATTACATCCTCAGAACCTGATCTGGTTCATACCAGCGTAGGAAAGCGAGCACTGGAGTTGACAACATGCGCAGCGAATGGGTTGCCCGTCGCCGTGGGCAAGCAAATGTAACGCAGATGCACTTTGCCCGTCAGGGCGTGATTACCGAAGAGATGGAGTATGTGGCCCAGCGGGAAAACCTGCCGGCGGAACTGATCCGCTCGGAAGTGGCCCGGGGTCGCATGATCATCCCTGCCAACATCCATCACACCAACCTGGAGCCGATGTGCATTGGGATCGCTTCCCGGTGCAAAGTCAATGCCAACATTGGCGCTTCCCCTACTTCTTCCGGCTTGGCCGAAGAGCTGGAAAAGCTGAAATTGGCCATCAAATACGGCGCCGATACCGTTATGGATCTGTCCACCGGCGGGGGCGATTTGGATGAAATTCGCACAGCCATTATCCAAGCTTCTCCAGTGCCCATTGGCACGGTGCCCATCTACCAAGCCCTAGAAAGTGTGCACGGCAACGTCGAAAAACTTTCTGCAGAAGACATCTTGCATATTATCGAAAAGCAGGCCCAGCAGGGGGTGGACTACATGACCATCCATGCCGGGATCCTGATCGAATATCTGCCGTTGGTGCGCCATCGCCTGACGGGAATTGTTTCCCGTGGAGGTGGGATCCTAGCCCGCTGGATGTTGGCCCACCACAAACAAAATCCTCTCTATACCCACTTCCGCGATATTATTGAGATTTTCAAGAAATACGATGTTTCTTTCAGTTTGGGAGATTCTTTGCGACCGGGATGCTTGCACGATGCTTCTGATGAAGCACAACTGGCGGAGTTGAAAACCCTGGGCCAGTTGACCCGCATGGCTTGGGAGCACGATGTGCAGGTCATGGTGGAAGGGCCCGGCCACGTGCCGATGGATCAAATTGAATTCAACGTGCGCAAGCAAATGGAAGAGTGCGATGAGGCTCCCTTCTATGTTTTGGGACCTCTGGTAACCGATATTGCGGCAGGCTATGACCACATCAGCTCCGCCATTGGAGCAGCCTTAGCCGGTTGGTACGGGGCAGCCATGCTTTGCTATGTCACCCCCAAAGAGCACCTGGGTTTGCCCAATGCAGAGGACGTGCGCAACGGCTTAATTGCCTATAAAATTGCCGCCCATGCTGCCGACATTGCCCGTCACCGGCCTGGGGCCAGGGATCGCGATGATGAGATGTCCAGAGCTCGCTATAACTTCGACTGGAACCGACAATTTGAACTGTCTTTGGATCCGGAGCGAGCTCGAGAATATCACGACGAGACCTTGCCAGCAGATATCTACAAAACGGCAGAGTTCTGCTCCATGTGTGGGCCAAAGTTTTGCCCCATGCAAACCAAAATGGATGCAGAGGCTTTGAGTGAGCTGGAGCGGTTCTTGGCCGCGCAGCCAACAGGATAAGTCTTGGTTCATCCCCAATCCAATGGGTTGAAACCATCTTCTGTCCTGCCTATGGACTGGATTGGGATCCCAGCCTCAAGCTGTCAAAAAGTTGGGTCTAAAGTTCTGTCCTACCGCAGGGATCCCTACCCTTCGGGGTGGGGAGTGTGTCAAGCTGATCTGGAGGAGAACCGTTGCAGTTGGCTCACTTGAGCACAGAGGATGACATGGCACTTAGACAACTCGGGCATGTCGCCATCCGGGTAGAGGACATTCCCAAGGCGGTGGAGTTCTACCAAAAGCTGGGCATGGTCAACGTCTGGCAGGATCCCGACTGGGCCTACATGAAGGCGGGAGAGGATGGGCTGGCACTGCTGGGGCCGGGCTATCGCGCAGCAGGGCCCCACTTTGGCTTTGTCTTCGACAACCTGGAGGAGCTTCGGCAAGAGCACCAGCGCCTGAAATCCCAAGGGATCCTGGTGGGGGAAATCCACAGCCACCGGGATGGCACTGCCTCTTTCTATGGCAAGGATCCCGACGGCAACCTGTTTGAGTTTTTGTATGAACCTGCGGGAACCTTCGACCAAGCCAAGGCAGCCCAAGCCACAGCTTGACTTAGCACCTTGAGGGCGCTCCCCCAAGTACTCTCAGTTTGTCCAACGCAAAGGGATCCCCTCCTACACAGGGGATCCCCTTTTTGACCGGCTTTAGGAATACCCCTTGCCCAATTTGAATCGGCAGGAGCTGCCCACTCAGTCACCAGATCTGCTGGAGGTTTGCACGTACAAAATCACCAGGAAGATGGCGGGCACCAGAACAACTAAGAGGGTGGCCAAGATGCCCAGGTAGTTCGTCTCCATAACTCACAAATGCCACAAGCCCAACTGGCAGTCAGCATACCACTCTGAGGTGCGACTTGCCCAAAGGGAAAACAGGCGGGCCAAGGCTAGGGCTTTGTTTTGACGGAAACATCCCCCAGCACTTTGGTCTGGCAGGCAAGGCGGTAGCTATCGGGCTTGCGCTTGAGCTTGCGGTTTTCTGCCTCGGTGCGAGGGGAGAGATGCTCGGATCCCTCGACAATCTCCACCACACAGGTGCCACACTGGCCGTTGCCGCCGCAGTTGAGCAGCTTGGCCATCATTTTGTAGAGATCGATCTGGTTTTCCAGAGCCTTCAGGCGCAAGTTAGCGCCTTCAGCGACGAAGATCTCTCGGTTCTCGTTGACGAAGCGAATCGTTGCCATACCCCTGCCAGAAACCACGACACCTTTCAGCCTGAGCCAGGAGAGCGCTCACAGTTGCTAATTATTGTAACATTTTAAGTCATATTTTTAATCTCTGGCGAGAGATCTGGGATGATGATGCCTAAAGTGAGACGGCATCCTGCCTGAAGCCACTCAGGTCGGTAGCGTTTCGTTATACTGTTTGATGCCCGCGATGGAAATTCTGAGAGCGATATCCTCTTGGGTGCGCTCAGGGGTTCAAGCGGGTGCGGCACCCCCCGACTCTGAAGAGACTGCTCAGGTCAGGATCCCAGGTAAGATGTCGGCTTAATTTTGACTGGATATCGCGCAAGTGTTGGAGAACGTGGAGGACCGAGCTTTATGGGACTACCGTGGTATCGGGTCCATACGGTTGTACTGAATGACCCAGGTCGCCTGATCGCGGTTCACCTGATGCATACCGCTCTGGTAGCAGGTTGGGCCGGGTCGATGGCGCTCTATGAAACGGCCATTTTCGATCCGTCGGATCCTGTCCTGAATCCGATGTGGCGTCAGGGCATGTTTGTCATGCCATTTATGGTTCGCCTGGGGGTGGTCAACTCCTGGGGCGGTTGGAATATCTACGGCGAGAGCGTAGCCAATGCGGGCTTCTGGACGTTTGAAGGGGTAGCCACTGCCCATATCGTTTTGTCCGGCTTGCTCTTCTTGGCTGCCTGCTGGCACTGGGTGTACTGGGATCTGGAGCTGTTCCGGGATCCCCGCACCGGCGAGCCGGCTTTGGATCTGCCGAAAATATTTGGGATCCACCTGCTGTTGGCCGGGATCCTCTGCTTTGGGTTTGGCGCCTTTCACCTGACGGGGGTGTTTGGCCCGGGGATGTGGGTGAGCGATCCCTATGCGACGACGGGACACGTCCAGCCGGTAGCACCGGAATGGGGGCCAGCCGGTTTTAACCCCTACAACGCCGGAGGGGTGGTGGCCCACCACATTGCTGCAGGCATCGTGGGCATCATTGCAGGTCTATTTCACATCACGGTACGCCCACCCCAGCGCCTCTATCGCGCTCTGCGAATGGGGAACATCGAGACGGTGCTTTCCAGCTCGATTGCGGCGGTGTTTTTTGCCGGTTTTGTGGTGGCCGGAACCATGTGGTACGGCAGCGCCACTACCCCTGTGGAGCTGTTTGGTCCCACCCGCTACCAATGGGATTCTGGCTATTTCAACCAGGAGATTAACCGCCGGGTAAATGCGGCTATGGAAGCCGGGATGACCCGCAGCGAGGCCTACAACTCCCTGCCCAAATCTTTGCTCTTCTACGACTACGTGGGCAACAGCCCGGCCAAGGGGGGTTTGTTCCGAGCTGGCCCCATGAACAAAGGGGATGGCATTGCCATCGAGTGGCTGGGCTACCCAGTGTTCCGTGACCGCGAAGGGCGGGAGCTGACGGTGCAGCGGATGCCCAATTTCTTCGAAACCTTCCCGGTTATCCTGCGGGATGCCGATGGCGTGGTGCGGGCAGACATTCCCTTCCGTCGGGCAGAGTCTCGCTATAGCTTTGAGCAGGTGGGCGTGACGGTGGAGTTTTACGGCGGCAAGCTGGACGGTCAGGTGTTTACCGACCCGGCAACCGTCAAGAAATATGCCCGCCAGGCCCAGTTGGGTCAGTTGTTTGAGTTCGACCGAGAAACTCCCAAAGCGGACGGCACCTTCCACACCAGCCCCCGCGGTTGGTTTACCTTTGCTCACGCGGTCTTTGCCCTGCTGTTCTTCTTTGGCCACATCTGGCACGGCGCTCGCACTCTCTTCCGCGATGTGTTCGCCGGTATTGACCCGAATATGAGCGAGGAAATGGTGGAGTTCGGCGTCTTCCAGAAAGTAGGGGATCCCACTACCCGCAAGGTGCAGGAAGCCTAGAGCCCTTTTCGGCGATGCCGTCGGCACTCTGCTTCACTTTGGAGATGGGGTGCTGGCGGCTCTGAGTTAATCTGGAATCAAGCCCCCCTTAGCAATCCTTAGCAATTCTGACTTGGAGGTTTCGTATGGAAGCCATCACCTACACCTTTATCCTGTTTTTGACGTTGGGCCTTTTGTTTTTCGCAGTTGCCTTTCGGGAAACTCCGAGAATTACCAAGAAGTAACCCAGGGTAGTGGCTGCCGTTCCTGCTGTGCCGGGCTCAAGCAAGGCAGAGGGAAGGTCAGTCTCTTTTGAGATTTGTGGTTTAGGCTTAGTTCTGGATGGGGCCGGAGCTCTCTCCGGCTTTCCTATTTGCGGTTGGGTAGCGGCAACTCGGAATGGAGTGATTCCAAAATAAGATTCCAAAATAAATAGTCAAGTAGCGGCAACCTGAGGATCCTTCCTTTTGGGAGAGGAGGGGGGAGTTCTCAGAGCTACTGAGACCCTTTTCGGTACTCTTCAGTACTCTGTAGGAGAACGCTTGTCCTACTGCTCAAATTGAACTCGCTAAGGATGCCTTAGGATGGCTTTTGGGATCCCAGAGACAGCTTAGCTTGGGTTCAGATTCAAGATTGGGTTAACGATGGCAACAGTGCTGCTGGTGGAAGATGATCCGATCAACGCCCGTGTTTTTGAGAAGGTGTTGCGACGGCGGGGAGGTTTTGAGGTCTTTCACAGCCAGGATGTGGAGCAGATTTTGAAGCTGGCCCAGGGGCACGAGGTGGATGTCATTTTGTTGGATGTTTCCCTGTCCCAGAGCACCTTTCGCGGCGAGGCGGTGGACGGGATCCGCATTGCCCAACTGCTGAAGGGGGATCCAAAAAGCCGCTCCATCCCCATTATTTTGGTGACGGCCCACGCCATGCGGGGCGACCGCGAGGCATTCTTGGCCCAGAGCGGGGCGGATGGTTATATCGCCAAGCCAGTGGTGGATCACGAGGAGATGGTGAATCAAGTTCGCCAGGTGTTGTCTCAAGGGCCGAGGCAGGAGTGAGCTGTCCCGGAGAAGAATGGAGAAGAAGAATTAGGCGGCGAAGCTGTGCAAAATCGACTGCCAGAAGGGGATCCCATCCTGCCCTGGCAAATCAGGATCTGCTGCCCGCTCGGGGTGGGGCATCAAACCCAAGATCCGACCGCTGGGATCGCAAATGCCGGCGATGTTGTCCACAGAGCCGTTGGGCGCAACCGGAGCATAGCGAAAGACGATCTGCCCTTGATCCTGCAATTGCTTGAGGGTATCCGGGTCGCAGGTATAGCGGCCTTCCCCATGGGCGATGGGCAGGGTTAGGGTGGATCCCTGGGGATACGCGCTTGTCCAGGGAAGATCCTGCCGTTCTATACGGATCCCCACTCGGTCGCAGATAAAGTGCAGGTTGGCATTGCGCACCAGCGCCCCCGGCAGCAGGCCCGCCTCTGTTAAGATCTGAAAGCCATTGCAGATGCCCAGCACATAGCCCCCTCGCGCTACGTGCTCCTTCAGGGATCCCATCACCGGAGCAAAACGAGCGATGGCCCCACAACGCAAATAATCCCCATAGCTGAAGCCCCCCGGCAGCACCACCACATCCAGCTCCGACAAATCCGTCTCTCGGTGCCAGATCAGCCGCGTTGGGCAGCCCAAGAGGCCGCGGGTTACCCAGGCTACATCTCGGTCGCAGTTGGAACCCGGAAAAACAACAACGCCAAACCTCACGCCAGCCATTGGGATCCCTTAAGTGAGAGGAAAGAAGATGGTCAGATTAGAGGGATGGAAGAGGGGTTGGGGGTATTTTTGGAATGGCCATCAGATCAACCCCAAATCGCGTGAACCCATCAAATTAACCACCGATGGCAGCCACTTGGATTTGATAAGTCTCAATCACCGGGTTGGCCAGCAGTTGATGGCACAGCTCATCCACCTGGCGGTGGGCGGTCTCGGCGTCGGGGGCCTCTAGCTGCAGTTGGATATGCTTGCCAATGCGCACCTGCTGTACCTGGGTATGCCCCAGCTGATGCAAGCTGGACTGAACCGCAGCCCCGGCGGGATCGAGAACAGAGGGGCGTAGGTGAATCTGAATCTGGGCCTGGAACTGCATAGAATAAAGGCTGGATCTGTTACCAGTGTACCAGTCGAATCATCACAGCTTTGGGTTCAGCCATGGATGCGTCGCGCGTGGTGGCCATTGCCCACAACGTTTTCCGGGAAACGATTCGGGATCGGATTCTCTACCTGGTGATGGTATTTGCGGTGGCCATGCTGGGAGCCACTGTTTTGATCCCGCAGGTGGCCAACCAGGCCCACAACAAAATCATTGCCGACCTGGG
Source organism: Synechococcus sp. R50.1 (assembly GCF_047462115.1). Classification (NCBI taxonomy): domain Bacteria; kingdom Bacillati; phylum Cyanobacteriota; class Cyanophyceae; order Synechococcales; family Synechococcaceae; genus Synechococcus; species Synechococcus sp. R50.1. The sequence goes on from NZ_JANSIN010000015.1 coordinate 28,828, forward strand.
GTTGGCAGCCATTCACTTCTTCGGCCTGATCGTGGCCATTTTCGTGGGCACAGGGCTGGTGAATAAGGAGATTGAAAAACGCACGGTGTATGTGCTGATCGCCAAACCCATGAGCCGGGCAGAGTTCATTGTCGGCAAGCATCTGGGCCTATCGGCGCTGCTGTCGGTGCTGGTGCTGCTGATGACGGTCGTGTTTCTGCTGAGCTTGCTGCTGGTGCAGGCCCCGATCCCCCTTTTGGCCATTCTCTGGGCAACAGTCTTCACTTTCTTAGAGCTGGTGCTGATTGTTGCCGCAGCCCTGCTGTTCGGGGTTTTCACTTCCTCGATTCTGGCCACCCTCTACACCATTGCCCTGTTCCTGATGGGCCATGCCAGCCGCGCCCTGCTGCAACTGAGCAAGCTGGTGAAAGATGCCGGATTTGGCAAACTGTTTGAGGTGATTTATTTGATCCTGCCGGATTTGGAGCGCCTCAATTTGAGAGATGCTGCGGTTTACGGCCAAGTTCCGCCCCCAGCAGAACTTCTCGGAGATGCACTGTACGGCTTGGTTTACACCCTTTTGCTGCTGATTCTGGCAGTGTTGGTGTTCGCCCGGCGTGAGTTCTGACGTTACCTCTTCCCCCATGCGTTTTTTCCACTTCTATACGCCCGAACAGGTGCCTTCATCTGGGATCCCGGAGTGTGCGGTGGCCATTGATGTGCTGCGGGCCACCACCACCATTGCCACAGCGCTGGCAGCAGGAGCAGAAGCGGTACAGGTGTTTGCCCACCTGCAGCAGCTCCAAGAGGCAAGCCAAAACTGGCCGGCTTCCCAGCGGCTTTTGGCCGGGGAACGGGGGGGCAAAGCGGTGGCGGGGTTTGATCTGGGCAATTCCCCTCTCGACTACACCCCCGACCGCGTGCGGGACAAGCGCATCTTCCTGAGCACCACCAACGGCACGCGCAGCCTACAGCGCCTGGAAGGGATCCCGGTGGTGATCACAGCAGCCCTGGTGAACTTGGGGGCCGTGGTGGATTTTCTCAGACGGGGCTCCTTTGCCGAGGTGTGGCTGGTGGGATCCGGGTGGGAAGGGGCCTTTTCGCTGGAAGATACTGCCTGTGCCGGAGCCATCTTGCATCGCCTGGGCTGCTCTTTGAACCAGTTGGGCAACGACGAGACCTTGGCGGCCTTGGCCCTCTACCAAACTTGGCAGGACGATCTGCTGGGTTTGTTGAGGCGCTCTAGCCACGGGCAACGGTTGTTGGGTCTGGGGCCGGAAAACGATAAGGATCTGGCCTATTGTGCCCAGCTGGATCGTCTCTCGGTGGTGCCCCGACAGGTTCAGCCAGGGGTTTTGGCCAACGGCAGGTAGATTCTGGACAGGTGGAGCGACCTGTGGATCCCACCACCCTCTGAGCTGGAAGTAGGCGGCCATTGTCAGCATGGGCTGGATCTCAACAGGCCGGGCGTAGGCTTGGGGATCCTTCCACGCCAGATATGGTCTTCGGCTAACCTGCTTGTGCCGTGTCGGGAGCGATGCCCAGCGCTTTCTGGTGCAGCCACGCCTGCCATTCCCCTGGGATCAGCTTGTTGTTAAACGCATCGCCAGAAACAAACATATCCCGCTGATTCTGGGCCAACACAAAAATGGAGCGGCGATCGAAATGGGAAGTGAGCTTGTAGAGGGTGTAGGGGCCTTCTGAGTAGAGGGTCAGAGTTTCCTGATCCAGGCCATGGCGGCTGCTTTGGCCATAGGCCCGCAAGACCATGTTGATCAATCGCTCATAGTGCATAGACCGCAGATTAGAAAGCTACACAGAACATAGACAGATATTACGGAAGCCGCTGCCAAGGCCCGAGCGGCTCAGGTGAACCCAGCATAACAAATCCCCCTGGATGGCCACGCAACGCTAACGCGAATGAAAACGCGAATGGACAAGATGCAGCGTCAAATGGGGTAAGAAAATGCGATAGAACTTAGGGCAGACCCTCATGTAACCCTCTTGCACAGGCAACCCCCCATGGCCAACATGGCGCCCCGCCCACCCCACCCCACAGAGCCTGTCCGCATTGGCATTGTCGGCGCTTCCGGCTACGGAGGGGTGCAGTTGGTGCGGCTGCTGAGCGAGCATCCCGGCGTGCAGATCACCTACCTGGCTGGGCAAGACAGCGCCGGCAAGCGCTACGGGGATCTCTATCCCCAGTTGGCCCAGGCCGTGGATCTGACCGTTCAGCCGGTAGAGGTGGATCGCATTGCCGCCAACAGCGATGTGGTGTTTTTGTCTCTCCCCAATGGGCTGGCTGCTGAGCTGGCTCCGCCTTTGCTGGCCAAAGGGTGCAAAGTCTTGGATTTGTCGGCAGATTACCGCTTTCGCAACCTGGCCACCTACCAATCTTGGTACCGCATGGGTCAGACGGATCCCAACTGGCCCAGCCCTGCCTATCGCCAGGCCAATGAGCAGGCGGTCTATGGGTTGCCGGAACTTTACCGCGAGGCGATTGCCCAAGCCCAACTGGTAGGCTGTCCCGGCTGCTATCCCACTGCCTCGTTGTTGGCGGTTGCCCCTCTGCTGCGGCAGGGGTTGGTGGAGCTGGACAGCCTCATTTTCGATGCCAAATCCGGCGTTTCGGGGGCAGGTCGTACCCCCAAGGTGGGATCCCTGTTTGCCGAAGTGGACGGCTCTCTGGCAGCCTATGGAGTGGCCCAGCACCGCCATACGCCCGAGATCGAGCAAGCCTGCACCGACCTGACCCACACCCCCATCACCGTGCAATTTACGCCCCATCTGGTGCCCATGGTGCGGGGGATCCACGTCACGTTGTATGCCACCCTGCGGGATCCCGGCTTTGTGGGGGAAGATTTGCTCACCATTTACAACGCTTTCTATCGCCAATCTCCCTGGGTGAAGGTGCTGCCGCGGGGGGTCTACCCGCAAACCAAATGGGTCTCCGGCACCAACACCTGCATGATCGGGGTGGAGGTGGACAGCCGCACCAACCGCGTTATCGTCCTGTCGGTGATCGATAACCTGATGAAAGGGCAAGCCGGGCAGGCAGTGCAGTGTCTCAACCTGATGATGGGATGGCCGGAAACGTTGGGTTTGCCTCGGCTGGCGTTTTACCCCTAGCTATAATGCCCGTGATCCCCTTGAAGCGGATTCTGTCCATGTCTGAACCCCTGAATCCCCCTTTCCATTCCGAGCCCCAAAACGCCTCGCCCAGCTCAAAGGTTGCCTCAGATGCCGTCAATGGCGCTGCTGAGGGCCTGAACTGGGAGGAGCTGTGGCGGCAGCTGGAAGCGGGCTGGCAGGATCTACCCCGTCGCTCCGAAGAGACGGTGCAACAGACCCTGGCTCGCCTGCAACTGGAGTGGGGCGGGCTGTGCCGAGAGGCGCGGGATCGGCTGCAAAGCGCTCTGGAACAGTCGAGAACGGCGGGATCCCCAGAGCCCATCCACCGAGAGCTGCAAGCGCTCTTGCCCCTGCTTAACCCCTGCCAATGGGAAGTGGTCATCGGCTCTTTGCGGCAGGCTGCGGATCGCGCCTGGGTGGCCAGCTTGCTGTATCACGGCTTGCAGGAAGCGGCCTATCCAGAGGCGGAAAGCCACGGGATCCCTTCTTGGGCTCAGACGCTAACCTCTGACCAACGCTCTGCTCTAGAGGCGATGAGTGCCCGTGCCTATGGCAACAGCCGCCTGCCTCTCGTGGTCGCGACAGCGGTGCAGAGCAACATGGACAAAGCCGGCCAGATCCAGGTGAAAGCCTCAGCCGCCTTGTTGGCCGCCTTGATCGCCATCGAGATCGGCAGTGTGGGTTCGGCAGGTGCCTTGTCCTTGCTGGGCACACCGGAGCTGCGCAAGCTCTTGAATGCCGAGGGCAAGCTGCGGCGAACTGGCTTAAAACAGGGACGAACTGCCCTCACAGAAGAAGAATGGCAAACGCTGCGCCGTTGGCTGGATCCCAAGGGATCTCCTCCCGACTGGTATCTCAATCTCACTCAAGTGGGGATCCAGACCACCCAAGTGGGGGACTATGCGGCACGGCGGCTGCGGGAGTTTTTCCAGAGTGAGTGGATTAAGCTCGTGATCCCCCCCTTGTATCACCTGGTCATCGATGCAGTGCGGCTGCTGACGGGAGAAGTGTTTCTCAGCGTGGGCACCACCCTGGAATCGGCTTTGGAATCGGCAGAGGCAGAGCGGCGACTGGAGTTGGTGCTACAAGCCTTGCCCCAAGCGCGGAATATTCCCAGACCCAACCAGATCCAGGCTGCCATCCCTGCTGTGGTGGAAGCTGCCGAGAAAATCCTCAGACCCCTGCTGGCCCGCCAGTTAATGACGGTGGCGGACATCTTCGATCCGCCCATTCGCAACGAGAGCCTAAATGAATTGGGGCGGCAGCTCAACCTCTGGAACCCCTTCCAGTTTTTGCTCACCTGGAGCACGGCCGGCTGGCTGGAGGCCCTTCTGGATCAGATCAGCGAGTTGCAGCAGACCTACCCAGAAATGCCCCTGTGGGAGAGCTATCGCCAGGGCCTTGAAACGGCAGTGCAAGCTCCACGGGTGATGGATCAGGCGGAGGCTCTGCGTCTAACGGCCAAGAGTCTGGATCCCAAGTTGGATCCCTTGGAAGATTGAGTAGATGATGCATAGGGAAGAAAATTTCCTACAGCATCCACAAAGTGAGGCTGGCAGGCTAGGTGGAATCTTTTCTACGCCAAAGACAAATCTGCACGGGTTGTAGAGGGTGGCCGGCGGACTGGTCTCCAGCCTATTCCCAAGTTAGCCATCCAGGCGGCTAGGAAAACTCCATCCACTCCACCAACTGGTTACCCCCATAAGCAAGGGGAGTGTCGAACAAAAACATGCGGGTCAAGGACGTGACCGGTAAGATCCAAGCAGGGATCCCCAAATAAAGAAACGAAGTAGAAACCAACGTGCAACATCAAGTTTTGGGGTTAGGCATTGCGGGGCTGGCGGCAGCGCGACTGTTGCGGGCCCAGGGCTATGAAGTGCTGGTTTGGGATGAGCAAGATTCCCCTCTTCTCAGACAGCGGCAGGCTGAGCTCAATCAAGAAGGGATCCCGGTTCGGCTGGGGCAGCCTTTTCAACTGGCCGAAGGAGTGGAGCAGGTGGTGGTCAGTCCGGGCATTGCCTGGGATCACCCGCTGCTGCAGGCGGTGCGTCAACAGGGGATCCCGGTGGTGGGAGAGGCGGAGCTGGCCTGGATCTATCTTGACCACCTACCCTGGGTGGGGATCACCGGCACCAACGGCAAAAGCACCACCACGGCTCTGGTGGCGGAAATGTTCAAGGCGGCGGGGTTGCAAGGGATCCCCTGCGGCAACATCGGCCTGCCCCTGTCGCAGGTGGCTTTGGCAACGCTCCAGGGAACGCTAGAGCCGGACTGGATCGTGGCGGAGCTGAGCAGCTATCAGTTGGAAGCCAGCAGCCGCCTCATGAGCAGCACTCCTGGAGGCCCGCCGCGTATTGGGGTGTGGACCACCTTCACTCCCGATCACCTAGAACGGCATGGGACGCTGGAGCGCTATGCCAGCTTCAAGGCTCGCCTTTTGGATCGGGCCCAGTGGCGGGTGCTCAACGGCGAGGATCCCTACCTGTGCCGCCGCCGGCAGGACTGGGAAAATACCTATTGGACTTCCCTTGTTGCTACCCAAGGCTGTTGTGACCGGGATCTCACTGCAACCGTTGACCTGCGGGAAAACCGCCTCTACATCCAGGGGGAGATGGTGGCGGAGCTGGAGGACTTTGCAGAACGCTGCCCTGGCCAACACAATCTGCAAAACCTGCTCTTGGCGGCGGCAGCAGCGCGTCTAGCTGGGCTCCCCAACGTTGCCATTCAAAAAGCCATCCGATCTTTTGCCGGCATGCCCCATCGACTGGAGCGGGTGGCGCAAATCCAGGTGGGAGCCACCCCCATCCGCTTTGTCAACGACAGCAAGGCCACCAACTACGAAGCCGGCTGGGTGGCACTCAACGCCCTCTCCCCACCCATTATTCTGATTGCCGGGGGAAGGGCCAAGCAGGGGGATCCCGGCGCCTGGTTGCGGTTGATTCGGGCCAAGGTGGCCCGCGTGTTGCTGATGGGGGAGTCTGCCCCAGTGCTGGCAGAGGCCCTCCAGGGGATCCACTATACTGACGTTGAGCTGGTGCCAACCCTAGATGTAGCGGTGGAAAGAGCCTTTGCAGCGGCTTGTTCCCTTTCGCGTCAAGCTCAGAGCTTGGGGAAGCCCGCTCAACCCATCACCATTTTGCTGTCCCCCGCCTGTGCCAGTTTTGACCAGTACTCCAGCTTTGAACACCGTGGCAACCATTTCCGAGCCTGCTGCCAAGCCCTCCAGGGATCCCTGGAATGCTGAGGCTCGCTGGCTGCGCTGGCTCACCTTGATCTGGCTGGTGCTGGGGCTGCTGATGCTGTTTTCTGCTTCCTACCCGGTGGCTCAGCGGATCACCAGCGATGGCCTCTACTTTTTCAAGCGCCAATTGCTCTGGGCCGGGCTGGGTCTGGGCTGTTTCTGGGCTCTGGTGCGGATCCCATTGCGGCGCTGGTTCCCCTGGGCCGGGATCCTCTGCTTGGTGGGAGTTGGCTTGGTGTGGGCCACCCAGGTGCCGGGGTTGGGGGTTTCCCGCCTGGAGGCCAGCCGCTGGCTGGATTTGAAGGTGATCCCTGTTATCCAGCCCTCGGAATTGCTCAAGCCCCTGTTGGTCTTGCAGGGATCCTGGGTTTTTGGCCGCTGGTTTCACCATCCCCTCTGGTTCCGCGTCCTCTGGGCGGGCATCTTCGCCTTTGCGCTCTTGGGGATCCTCGCCCAGCCCAACCTGGGCACCACGGCCATCTGCGGCCTCACCCTCTGGGTCATGGCTTGGACCGCCGGGATCCCAGCTTTCACCCTTTTGGCCACAGCGGGGCTGGGGATTCTGGCGGCTGTGGTGAGCATTCTCAGCAAAGATTACCAACGGCGGCGCATCTTGGCTTTTTTGGATCCCTGGGGTAACGCCCAAGGGGATGGCTACCAGCTGGTGCAAAGCCTGTTGGCCATTGGCTCCGGCGGCCTGTGGGGCAAGGGATATGGCCTCTCCCAGCAAAAGCTGTTCTACCTGCCCATCCAATACACCGACTTCATCTTCTCGGTGTATGCAGAAGAGTTTGGCTTGGCCGGATCCCTGTTCTTTCTGGGGTTGCTGACCTTCTACACTCTGCTGGGCTGGCGGGTGATGGGGCGCTGTCGAGAGCTGACCATTCGCTTAGTAGCCTGTGGCTGCCTGATGTTTTTGGTGGGGCAGTCGCTGATGAACATCGGCGTGGTCACCGGGGTTCTGCCCACCACAGGTGTGCCCCTGCCTTTGTTCAGTCATGGCGGCAGCTCTATTCTGGCAGGGCTGATCACAGCAGGATTGTTGGTGCGGGCAGCCCGCGAAGCAAGATGAAGGGATCCTTTCACGCAAGCAGCAAACCCAGAGGGCCAGGGATCCCTATTGGATTGGTTAGTCTCTGCTTTAGAGCGGCTTCTTATGCAGCAAAACCAAAGCTGAAGTTGAAACCGAGCCTAGATCCAGCCCATTTCATCCAAAACGAGGGTAAACACCGTCGCGCAACAGGCCACCAACAGCGACACATAAGCCGGCTGACCGTGGGCAATGCAAACACCGGCTGCCACCGAAGCGCCCGCAGCTGCAGAAAAGGTACGACCTGCCCAATTGCCTTTGGAGGGTTTGTCAGAAGGATTGAATTTGTTAAACATTTTTACAGCAGAAAGAGGATTCAAAGGGAATCAATTCCATAGGAAACGGCCTCAGGTTATCACCCCCCGACTCGATTCCAGAGGGATCCAAGGCCATTCTCAATATTTCTTCGCTTAGGCTTCAATCTTTCGTAAAATTGCGCTGAGATGCTCATAATCATCCCGCAACAGAGAGCTCAACTGCCGACCTGCCTGTAAAAGCCAGTTGCGATCTCGGTTCAGGATTCGGTAAGTCTGGCGGATCACGGCAGCCACCAGCTCATCGGTTGGGATCCCGTTAACCTGTAGCAGGGTGCGCAAAAACTCGAAAGAGCGGCAAAATTCCCTCACTTCCGTATCGGAGCAGAGATAAACCGGCTGGTGAATCTGGGGAGGCCGTGGCGGCAAGTACTGGTAGACTCGTCCCCCGCTGACAAAGCCGACAATGGCCGCGCGGAAATCGGTGCGCAACATGGCAAAAATTTGGGGCTGTTGCTCCCGCAGCTCCTGAGGGGAGAGGCCCAAAGCCCTGGCGCGGTGGACGGTGTCGATGGGGGCGATGGCGGCATAGCAAACCACCCCGTAGATTAGGTTGCCGGTCTCTTCGTCTTGGGAGCGCGTCCAACTGCCGAGAGCAGGCATGGGTGGGAAGGTCAGACGTTCCGGCTCGAAGCACTGGGCCACAAAGGTTGTGGTGTTGGCTTCCACCACTTCTCCAAAAGCAGAGGCTGGCTGGGGAGAGATGGCCTTGGCTCTCATCGCGATCTCAGGCTCCTCAAGGGTTGCTGCTGCAGAGGCCGGCGAAGGGAGGTGGAATTCAGACCCACAGACAAGTCAAGAGAAAATAGAATCTTTCTAGGTTTTAAGACTTGTGAAGATAGGGGCAATCCCCTCGCCCAACCTTTTACCCCTTCTGCAACATTTTTCCCATCCCCGGACGGCAAATCGGCAACTCAACGGCCTATGAGATCCTCATTGCTAAGAAAGTTAGCCGACTCTGGGGATCCCTGCGTAATATATTTTTTCACACGCTCCCGCGCAAATTCGCCATCCTAAATATTAGCCATTCTAAGTATTGAGCAGTTGGCGAGCGGAGGGAAAAACAATGAATGCTCAGCAACGCGGCCAAATCATCGCTTCTGAGTGGATGATCGACAGCCAAAACCCAGTACACTCCATTTCTCGGCTCAAGCGTCGGGCGACCTACTCCGATGTAACCCTCTGGTGGTTGGTGGTGCAGCTAAACCTGATGGAACAAAACTCTATTCATACCGATCACCGATAGAATGGACGGCGCAAGAACAATCGGCCACAAGAAAATCCCAGCCCAGGGATATCCCGGATCCCAAACCCAACCTTAAAACTTAAAAAAAACAAAAGAAGAGCTGAATGTTGAGTGGGGCTGCTCCTCAAACACCAGCTCTTCTGGACAGAGAAGAAGTAGATAGAGAAAGACCGAACAAAGGGAAGCCGAGCCCTCGACCTCCTTTCAATCCTCCAGGGGCAGAGCTGCCACCTGGGCCGGTTGCACTGGCGAGGGGAAGAAAGGCCGCTGCACGATTTCAGTTGCCAACACACTGCGCAACTGGGCAGCTACCGCCACCGTCGTGACATCGTAGGTTTGGGTAGCCAGGCGCGGGTAGAAGCCAATGCCGAGAATCGGCAACAGCAGACAGAGGGCCACCGCCATTTCCCGCGGGCGCATATCCCCCAGGTAATCTTCCAAAACTAGGCCGGGATCCTGAGCCCCGTAGAACACCTGCCGCAGCATGGAGAGCAAGTAAATGGGCGTCAGAATGATGCCCACTGCCGCCAGCAGGGCAATTCCAGCTTTGAAGGTCGGCGCATAGGCATCGCTGGTGGTCAAGCCCAAGAACACCGTCAGCTCACCCACAAATCCGCTCATCCCCGGCAGCGCCAGAGAGGCCAGGGATCCCGCCGTAAACAGGGCAAAAGCCTTCGGCATCTGCTTGGCCAACCCTCCCAACTTGTCGAGGGCAAGGGTGTGGGTGCGCTCGTAGGTGATCCCCGTCAGGAAGAACAAAACTGCAGCGATCAGACCGTGGGAGATCATTTGCAGCACTGCCCCATTGATGCCCAGCTCCGTAAAGGCGGAGATCCCGATCAACACAAAGCCCATGTGGGCGATGGATGAATAGGCCAAGCGCCGCTTGAGATGGTTCTGACCGAAGGCGGCCAACGCCCCGTAAATGATGTTCACCACACCCAACACCGCCAGCACAGGGGCGAAGTACACGTGGGCTTCCGACAACATGCCCACATTCATGCGGATCAGGCCATAGCCACCCATCTTGAGCAGAACTCCCGCCAAGATCATGGAAATGGGAGCAGAGGCTTCGCTGTGGGCATCCGGCAGCCAGGTGTGCAGCGGAAAAATCGGCAGCTTCACCCCAAAGGCGATCAGCAAAGCCGCATAGGCCAACAGCTCCAAGGCCACCGGGTAAGACTTAGCGCTCAGCTCTGCCATCTCCAGGCTAAAGCCCTCGCCGTAGAAGGCCATCGCCAGGGATCCCACCAAGATAAAAATGGAGGCGGCGGCGGTGTAGAGGATGAACTTGGTGGCGGCGTACTGGCGCTTCGGCCCACCCCAGATGGAGATGAGCAGATAGACCGGCACCAGCTCAATCTCCCACATCAGGAAGAAAAGGAGCATGTCCTGCGCCAGAAATACGCCCACCTGGGCACCGTACATCAGCAGCAGCAAGAAGAAAAACAAACGCGGCTTATGGGTGAGATTCCAAGCCGCCACAATCGACAGGGTTGTGATCAAACCCGACAGCAACACCAGCGGGAAGGAGAGGCCGTCCACCGCCAGCGACCAGTGGAATCCAATTTGGGGCACCCAGGCGTAGCGCTCTGCCAGTTGCAGAGAAAAGTCCTGCAGGTCATAGTGCCGCGCAAAGACATAGACCATCAGGCCCAAATCAAAAGCCCCCACAGCGAGGGCATACCAACGCACCCAACGGCTCTGGGGGATCAAGGGGATCCCGAAGGCTGCCAGCAGAGGCAAGAGCACCAGCACCGACAGCCAGGGAAACTCAAGAGGATTGCTCATGACCGGGAATAAATACTCATGCTCGATACCTCAATGATATGAAGCTGTGTAAACAAATGGGAAGCGATATTTACAAAAAAATCTGCGCAATAGCGCAGATCTCGAGAAGGTTTCTCCAATGCCAATCATCGAGGATCCTCAAGGGATCCGGCGCGATAGCGCTCCGTCGGGTGGATAGGCCGCCCGAGCTGGCCAGGGATCCTCCGGCCAAGCAAGATCTCGGCTCCTGAACTCCCCCGGTACCTGGGGGGGTCTACTCGTCTTCGGCAAAGACAAAACGGTGCAGCTCGTCCAGGGTTGGCTCTGGGCTTTCCAGAGCAAAAAGAACCGCGTCCTCAATCACGGCGCTGACCTCCGCGTGGATGGCTTGGAAGTCTGCCTCGGTCATTAGGTTGTGCTCCAGGGCATAGCGTTCCAGTTGCTTGATGGGATCCCGCTGCCGCCAGAACTCTTTTTCCTCAGGACTGCGCAGCTCGTCAGGGTCGGCCAGAGAATGGCCCCGGAAACGATAGGTGATGCACTCCAGCAAGGTGGGGCCTTCTCCGGCACGGGCGCGGGCGATGGCCTGTTGGGCGGCCTCTCGCACTGCTAGCACATCCATCCCATCCACCTGGTAGCCGGGCATGCCAAAAGCCGGGCCTTTGCGGTAAATATCGGTGTCGGAAGTGGCGCGTTCATGGGCCATGCCAATAGCCCAGAAGTTATTTTCCACCACATAGATGATGGGCAACTTCCAGAGGGCAGCCATGTTGAGGCACTCGTAAAACTGGCCGTTGTTGCAGGCTCCATCCCCGAAGAAGCAGGCGGTTACCTGGTCGGTGCCCCGATATTTGGCAGAAAAAGCAGCCCCCGTCGCCACTGGGATCCCTTCGGCCACGAAGGCATAGCCCCCCAAGAAATTGTGCTCCGCCGAGAAGAGGTGCATGGAACCACCCCGACCCTTGCTGCAGCCGGTGGCCTTGCCGAACAACTCTGCCATGACCGCCCGCGGCGGGATCCCGGTGCTGAGGGCATGCACATGATCGCGGTAGGTGCTGCACACGTAGTCGGTGGGCTTGAGCGCCTTGATCACCCCCGTAGAGACGGCCTCTTGGCCGTTGTACAGATGCACAAAGCCGAACATCTTGCCCTTGTAGTACATTTCGGCGCACTTGTCTTCAAACAGGCGGCCCAGCACCATGTCTTCATAAAGAAGACGAGCCTCTTCGGCAGAAATGCGAGCAGTTGTGGAGCGCGAAGTAAGTTCTTGAACCATGCTGCGGTGCAACGAATCAGAGGTATCTTAGGCGGTCAGCAGTGAGCTTTGCGGTTTGCCCATTATCTCATGCTCCAGTCTGTCTGCCACCTTACCTGGAAATCCCATCCTGCAGGGCCGAAAGCGGTTGTTTCGAGGTCAAGGGAGTTAAACTGAAAGGCTAGGGCAAGAGGCGTTTCCATTGCAGCAGCCGCATCAGGACTCCGTCCCGCAAACGCGAATCTTGAACACCAGAGGGGGGGTTTCTTCTGCTCTCGGCTTGGACGTCGATCTGCTGGAGCCGGGGGCGAGAGGTATTTGGCCAGCCAACGTGACGGGGTGCGCCCATGGGAGCCCGTTGGGTTAGCGGTTTTGCGGCGGTGTTGTTTGCGTTGGCGGTCACCCTGCTAGGGGGCTGGTATTTTACTGCAGCCATTGGGCTGATCATTTTTTTGGCCCAACTGGAGTTTTTTCGCTTGGTGCAAGCCAAAGGCAATGCGCCGGCCATGCGCACCACCATGTTTTCCAGCCAGGTGCTGGTTGTTTTACAGCAGGTGAGGCCGGAGTGGACCAGCCCTGCCTTTATCGTGGCGGGATCGATCATCTGTTTTTATTTGCTCTTTAAGCCCAAGGTGGCCACCATTGCCGATATTGCCACCTCGATTTTGGGGTTGTTCTACTGTGCGTTGCTGCCCAGTTTTTGGATTCGGGTCAGGGCCTTGTCTTTTGCGCAAGGGCTGGGCGAAGGGCTATGGATTACGCTGCTGGCCATTGGCTGCGTGATCGCTGCCGATGTGGGGGCCTACCTGTGTGGTCGGGCCTTTGGGCGCACCAAGCTCTCCATCCTCAGCCCGAAGAAAACGGTGGAAGGGGCGGTAGCCGGGATTGCCGCCAGCATGACCCTTGCGGTGGTTGGAGCCTATTACCTGGGCTGGCCGTGGAGCTGGTTGAGTGGGGGCATTCTGGGGTTTTTGATTGGGTTAACCAGCCTGCTGGGAGATCTCACAGAATCTCTGATGAAACGGGATGCAGGGGTGAAAGATTCCGGGGATCTGATCCCGGGCCACGGTGGCATCTTGGATCGGGGAGACAGCTATGTGTTCACCGCGCCACTGGTGTTTTACTTCATGGAATGGCTCAACGCTTACTCTGGGCTCTAGAGCCATCTCGTAAGCCTGCCAAAACCCAAGAACGCACACCAGTTACAAGTGGAGGAGTCCTCAATTCAAAATGGCTTGGCACTCGGGAGCCTCTAAAAACTCGTCCGGCGAAATGAGGTATCCTGGAGGCGCAGTCACAGGCACGAACCCCTCCAAGTTCAACTCGGTTTCGTCGTAAACCACCAGTTGGCTGAAACCGGCAACAGGATCCCCAGGATCCCCCTCCACCTCGAGAATGCGGGCCTTCTGCCGGATAATCTGGGGGGTTTCTACTTCTAGTTCAGAAGGGGTTGAGGGGCTATCTAGGCCAAAGATGAGCTCTCCACTTCGACCGACGAGAATTGCCTCCAGGCTACCGGGCTTTCCTGCACCTACAAAGCAAAAAGAGTAGTCAGCGTGCGGGATAAAATACAGGCCTATCAGGGGTAGTAGAGGCGGCCAGGATTGTTCATCCGGATGAAGGCGAGCACTGAAGCAAGCTTCATAACCTGCCAGAGAGCCTGGTTCAAAAGGCTCCCCACGACAAAGTAGGATGTCTCTCTCTGATCTCTTCCAGTCCTGTTGCGCCAAGGCAGGGATCCCAGGGGATAGAGCCATCAGAGCCATCAGGACCGTTGCCGTCAATGATCTGGACATAACGCAGTACCCAAACGCTGAGGATGGCAGTACCCTAGCTCGGAATCCCTCTCTAGCTGTGTGATCGGGGTCAAGACCGATGGGCCGCCCTATCCCGAAGAGCAGAGAGCTAGACTGCTACTCTATAAGGTGATCCGTCCTTCTCAGCCGTTGGCCTATCCTCCCTATGACTGCTGCAATTTCCTCCGCCAACCTGCCCAGCCAGTACAACCCCTTCGAGACCGAGCCGAAGTGGCAGCGCTTTTGGGAGGAGAAGGGCTTTTACGTGGCGGATCCCAAGGCGCCGGGAGAGGCCTTTAGCATGGTGCTGCCCCCGCCCAATGTGACGGGCAACCTGCACATGGGCCATGCTTTTGCCTTTACCCTGCCGGATGTGGTGACGCGCTACAAGCGCATGCGCGGCTACAACGTGCTCTGGCTCCCCGGCACAGACCATGCCAGCATCGCCGTGCACACCATCCTGGAAAACCAACTGCGCCAAGAGGGCAAGACCCGCTTCGATCTGGGCCGCGAGGCTTTTCTGGAGCGAGCCTGGGCTTGGAAGGAGCAGTCGCAGGGAGCCATCAAGAGCCAGTTGCGGCGGCTGGGCCTATCTCTGGACTGGACGCGGGATCGCTTTACCCTCGACGAGGGGTTGAGCCGGGCGGTAACCGAGGCGTTTGTGCGGCTATACGAGGCGGGGTTGATTTACCGGGGCGAGTATTTGGTGAACTGGTGCCCGGCCACCCAGTCGGCGGTGTCAGACATTGAGCTAGACGACAAAGAGGTCAAGGGCCACCTGTGGCATTTTCGCTATCCCTTGGCCGAGGATCCCAGCCAGTATCTGGTGGTGGCCACCACTCGGCCCGAGACCATGCTGGGGGATACGGCGGTGGCGGTGAACCCCCAAGACGAGCGCTATTGCCATCTCATCGGCCAGTTCATTCGCCTGCCCATTAAAAATCGCCTCATCCCCATCATTGCGGATGAGTATGTGGATCCCTCCTTTGGCTCCGGGTGTGTGAAAATTACCCCGGCCCACGACCCCAACGACTTTGAAATCGGCAAACGGCACCAATTGCCCTTCATCAACATCCTCAATAAAGACGGCACCCTCAACGAAAACGGGGATCCTTTCACCGGCCTAGATCGCTTTGTGGCCCGAGAAAAGGTGGTGCAGTGGTTTGCCGAACATGGCCTGCTGGAGAAGGTGGAGGACTACACCCACACCGTTCCCCACAGCGACCGCGGCGGCGTGCCCATCGAGCCTTTGCTTTCCATTCAGTGGTTTTGCGATGTCTCGGGGATGGGGGCTCGCTGTTTGGAAGAGGAATACCAACGAAATAGCCCCCGCTTTATCCCTGAGCGCTGGACCAAAGTCTACACGGGCTGGCTGGAAAAGCTGCGCCCCTGGTGCATTTCTCGGCAGTTGTGGTGGGGCCATCAGATCCCAGCTTGGTATCCAGTCCTCAATGGCCAGCTTCTCGAGGATCCCCAAGCTTTTGTGGTGGCCCGCAACGGCGAGGAAGCGCTGCTCAAGGCACGGGAAAAGTTTGGCCCAGAAGTTGAGCGGGTGGAACAGGATCCCGATGTGCTGGATACCTGGTTTAGCTCTGCTCTGTGGCCCTTTTCAACCCTGGGCTGGCCGGAAGAGACCGAGGATTTCAAACGCTACTATCCCAACTCCCTGATGTCCACGGGCTTTGACATCATTTTCTTCTGGGTGGCCCGCATGGCCATGATGGGATCCCAATTTACCGGCCAGATTCCCTTCAAAGACGTGTACATCAATGGCCTGGTGCGGGATGAGCACGGGGCGAAAATGTCCAAAACCAAGGGAAATGGCATCGATCCCCTGGAGCTGCTGGACAAATACGGCACCGACGCCCTGCGCTATGCCCTGGTCAAGGAGGTGGTGGGGGCAGGGCAGGATATCCGCCTGGCCTACGACCGCAAGACGGGGGAGAGCGCCAGCGTGGAGGCCGCCCGCAACTTTGCCAATAAGATCTGGAACGCCTCCCGCTTTGTGCTCATCAACTTGGAGGGACAGACCCCCGCCCAGCTGGGATCCCCTGCCCCCGAAGCGCTGGAGCTGGCCGATCGCTGGATCCTGTCGCGGCTGCACTCCACAGCCACCCAAGTCATCGCCGAGCTGGAAGCCTATGGCCTGGGCGAGGGGGCGCGCCTGCTCTACTCTCTCATTTGGGATGACTTTTGCGACTGGTACATCGAGCTGGTCAAGCCCCGGCTGCGGGGAGAAGACCTGGCTTCCAAACGCGCAGCGCAGCAGGTGCTGGCCACCGTTTTGGAAACCATTCTCAAGCTGCTGCACCCCTGGATGCCCCACATCACCGAGGAGATCTGGCAGCTGCTCACCCAGGCCAACCAAACCACCTCTATCTCCGTGCAGCCCTATCCCACCCCAGATCCCAGTTGGATCGACCCTCAACTGGAGCGGGAGTTTGGCTTGGTGATCCAAACCATTACCAGCCTGCGCAACCTGCGGGCAGAAACCGGCCTCAAGCCCCATCAGACCATCAGGGCCCTTTTGCTCACTACCGATCCCGCCGAGCAGCGGATCCTGACGGCTGCCCAAGCTTATATCCGGGATCTGGTTAAGGCCGAGGCTTTGGAGATTACGGGATCCCTGGCCACGGAGCCCAAACAGGTGGCGGCTGCAGTGGTGGGCACGGTGCAGGTGCTGATGCCCTTGGCAGGACTGGTGGATGTGGAAGCGCTGCGGGCCAAACTGCAAAAAGACCTGGCCAAACTGGAAAAAGAGGCCCAAGGGATCCGCGCCCGCTTGGAGAACCCCAATTTTCTCAACCGGGCCAACCCTGAAGTGGTGCAAGCCAGTCAGGAACAACTGGCAGAGCTGGAAGCCCAGATGAGGTTACTGGGATCCAGGCTGGAGAAGCTGGGCTGAGATGGCGTCAGCGCAGGTAGGGCAGCGGAGTGTTTGGGCCGGGCCAGTTGGGGTGTGAAGGCAATGTCCCCAGAATTTCGCGAAATCGAAGTGGTGAACCCCTGCTTCTGTGTTAGGATAGAAGCTGAGATTGTTATCGGTTGTAGTGCTCGTTTCTTCTGGTCTTGACGGATTTTCACGTTTTGTATTGGCAGACGGCTCTCCGAACATCTCACCCTTTGTTACTCTCTCTTTCGGAGATCGTCTATGTCGATTTATGTTGGCAACCTTTCCTTTAAGGTGACAGAAGCGGATTTGACCGCTGTTTTTGCTGAGTACGGTTCTGTCAAGCGGGTGCAAATCCCCACTGACCGCGAGACAGGCCGCATTCGGGGCTTCGGGTTTGTGGAAATGAGCTCTGAAGCAGAGGAGCAGGCTGCCATTGCTGCTCTGGATGGGGCAGAATGGATGGGGCGCGACCTCAAGGTGAACAAAGCTCGCCCGCGAGAAGAACGCCCCACCTCAGGTTTCCGCTCTGGTAACGGGAACAGTGGCGGCGAGCGGCGGCGGAGTTTTCAATCTCGCTATTGAAACGCCCGCTAGGGCTTCCCGGTAGCTGGCCAGGGGGCACCTAGGCGCGAGCCGGTCTTGGGCTACGATTCCGGGATCCAGCTGTTTCTCTAGCCTGCTTCCATTGTTCCAACAGAGGAGTTGATGAGGGATCCCGATCAACTCCTCTTAACTCTTAAGATTCTTCCTTGCTCCCTGAGAGAGGAAAATAAAACGCTTGGCTTGGGTTACGGCGAGTTCGGGGATCCCTCTGGCCAAGGATCTGTCAGGTCGGCGGTCAAGGGATCCCAGTCCCATCCCCAATCGCGGGCAATGGCCTGAGTAATCCCCAGTTGTCCGTGGCCGGGGTAGCGGGCCAGCGCTACCACCAGATCGATAAGCTGCTCGCCGGCAGGGATCCGGCCAAAGATGTGCAGCCCATCGCGAATCTGAGATTCTTTTAGCTCGCAGAGATAGCCATCCAGGCGATTCCAATCTTCTTCTTTTTCCAGGTTGAACTGTTGGTCTAGATGCTCTGCTCGAACCAGCTCCTGAATCTGGGCGCGAATCAGGGGACAACGACTGGGATCCAACTGTTGGGCCTGCACGTACTCATCCATCAGCCGTTCCAAATCCGCCAGGGGGCCGTACAGCTCGGCGCGGGTAAGGGGCGGGGTGAGGTGGTCGATAATCACTGCCTGGGCTCGCCGCTTGGCCTGGGATCCCTCTCCTGGGTCGTTGACGATGAAGGGGTAGAAGTGGGGCATTGGCCCCAGAGCAACCTCCGGGTAGCAGGTGGCGGAAAGGGCGGATCCCTTGCCGGGCAGCCATTCCAGGTTGCCGTGCTTGCCCACATGCACCACCGCTTGAGTGCCGAAGACCTGCCGCAACCACAGGTAAAAAGCCAGGTACTCGTGGGGGGGGACCAGATCCGGGGCGTGGTAGTTCAACGAGGGATCCCGGTCGTAGCCTCGCGGGGGCTGAATGCCTACAAACACCTGCCCTAACTGCAGTCCCACCACGGGAATATCTCGAGAGGGCGGATCCCCCCACTGCCGGACGAGGTCGGTCTGGATGGGCTCAGGCAAGCGGGCAAACCACTCTCGATAAAGGGCAGCAGAAAGGCATTGCCGAGCCGGGCGCAGGGATCCCAAGGGGTCGTAGGTCTGGCCTTCGGTTAGCCAATGGATGAGTTCATCTCCAGTCTGGGGCAGGGGATCTACTGAGTAGCCAGCTCCCGCCAAAGCTTTGAGAATTTCCACACAACTGGCAGGGGTATCCAGACCCACCCCATTGGCCAGTCGCCCGTCCCGACTGGGGTAGTTGGCCAGGATCAAAGCCAGTCGCCGCTGGGAAGGGGGGGTACGCCGCAATTTCACCCAGTTGGCCGCCAAATCGGCTACAAACTCCACCCGATCCGGCACAGTCGCATAGGCCACCACCTCCGTTTGCAAGTGGGGATCCCGCTGTTGAACCGCCTTGAAGGAAACGGCGCGGCTGATGATGCGCCCATCCACCTCCGGCAAAGCCACATTCATGGCCAGATCCCGCGCTCCCAGTCCTCGCGTGGAGTCCTCCCAGCTCTGGCGGGATCCACCGCTGAGGATTACCTGCAAAACAGGCACATCCAACTCCTGCCACAGCCTCACGTCGGGCTGGTGGCTGTCCAACCGCGCCAGAGAAAAGCTGGTGGTGTTGAGCAACAGGTCAATCTGGCTGCCAAAGTGATCCCGAATGGCCTGGGGCAAGTCGGGATCTTGAAGGCTGTAGGTGTAAAGGCACAGAGTCTGCAGCCCCCGCTCCACCAAGGCTTTTGCCAATTGATCCACCGGCTCTGTATTCCCCGCCAGAACATGGGCCCGGTAGAGTAAAATCCCCACCTTGGGAGCTTGGGGATCCGTCGGCGAGGCTACGGGAGGTTGGTAGATCCCAAGACGAGGCAACCCTTGTGGATCCGGCGCCGAATATTGGCCCCCCAGAAACTCCCTAGCCAGAAACAGCAGACAGGCAGCCACATTCTCCGCTCCCCCCTCCAGCCAGTACCGCCACACCCGATCCGCCACCGCCAGAGGCACAGTGGAATGGCTTACCAAATCCCAGTCCGGGCGATCGTCCCCAGGAATGACGATTAGGGTGGATCCCTCCTCGGCTGCCACCTGCTTGGCCACCTCCAGGCCATAGCTCCAGTAGGCCCTTCCCCCCAACAGGCGAAGGAGCACCACCTGCGCCCGCCGCAGCACCCTCTCGGCATAGTCATCCAGGCTTAGGGGCTGTTGCAACTGCAGCAGATTAGCTGCCCGTATGGCCGGAAAGTCTTGGGGCAAAAGACGGATGGCCGCGCTCAAAGCCGTCAGGTCCGTATCGGCTGCCGAGAGAACAACAATGGGAGCAGGATCCTGCTCCAGGAAAATGACGCCGGATTGGGAAGGATCCCATCCCCCTGGCAAAGCAGCTATTCGGTGCATGGCCGCTCTCCCAAGGGAAGGAAGCTCAGGCTTAGCGACTGTACTTGAAGCACAGAAGCACCCCAGCTCCCAGCGCTCAACTGGTCAGGAAGGGCTCCCGTAGTGGTTCCCGCTACCCAAGCATTGCCCTGTCCAAAGTGCTCCGCACCGCTGGCGCGAAAGTGCTCCGCACCGCTGGCGCGAAAGTGCTCCGCACCGCTGGCGCGAAAGTGCTCCGCACCGCTGGCGCGATCGACAGCAATAGAGTCAGCCACCTCATTCGCAGGAGTTCCGAACTGGCGAGCCCACTCGATTGAATGCGAACCGTAGGCTCTCAGAAGAATTGAACTGGCAAAAAAAGTTAAAGCACTTGCGAAAACTACCCTGCCCACCCTTTTTTTCATATCCTTCAAGTCCCCCCTTGCCGACTAGGGCAGCACCGCCTAGAGCCTAGCATGGGGCAGCTTTCTGCTGGCTACTGGGGTGTTGAGCTGCCGCAGAGGGATCCCGCCCTGGCAAAGCCTCAGCCTAACGAGCGTATTTGAGTACCAAGACATCTTTCATGCCCGCAAGGACTCCGTCCCGCTGACGCGAAAGGACTCCGTCCCGCTGACGCGATCGGGGTTGGTCAGGAAAGGCTCCCCGAGTTACCCCCGCCACCCAAAGATTTCCCCTTCTATCCGAAGCAAGAGAACCGATCCATTGACATTCTCTCCCGCCTAAAGGCGAGGGATTCTTTCCCGGTTTGTGAAACGACTTTCACTTGCCGGGCTACATTGGGCGTGAGGCCAATACCTCAACCCAATGGGGGATGCCATCACCCCAACTACTGGGACATCGAACTGCCCCAGATACTTCCGTCTCAAATTCACTGCAC
>NZ_JANSIN010000016.1:0-47549 GCF_047462115.1 Synechococcus sp. R50.1
AAGTTAAAGCAGTACCGGCATCTATGTTCTCGTTTTGACAAATTGGCCAGGAACTTCTTGAGTTTTCTCTATCTCGTCAGTGCTCTCTTTTGGCTCAAATGAAAGATCAACACAACCTAGTTTTTCTAGTCCGTTGAGGTTGCTGCCGCTTGAGTTGCATGCCGTCAGGCCTGTGGGATCCGGAGGTGGAGTCGCTACTGTCTGGCTCTTCTGTTGCTGTTCGGAGTAGCCCTAAATAGCCAGCTCAGGCCCGATTCAGATCCGTGGGGATCTTTGTATCCTTAGGGTCGATGGGTCGGTTGCAGAGGGTGTGAGGAGTGACGAGTCTGAGTCGTGGGGCACGCAGACTGAAAGTGTGGGTGATGCTTGGATTGCTCACCCTCTTGCTGTTGGGGGGACTGGGGGGGGTTGCCCCGTCTCAGGCGCAGAATGTCAACCAATTGCAACAGCGGCAGCAGCAGATCCAGCAACAAATCCAGAGCACTCAGCGCCGCTTGGGAGAACTGCGCCAAGCAGAAGAAGAAGCCCGCCGCCGCATGGGATCCCTGCAGCAAAACCTTCGACAGACCGAATCCAGCCTTCGCGACAATCAGTATCGTCTGGAACAAGCCCAGAAAGCCCTGGAGCAAGCTCAAAAGGAGCTACAGGAGCTGGAAGACCGCCTGAGACGGCAGCAACAGGGCACGGCTGCCCGTTTGCGCTACATGCAGCGACAGGGGGCCGAACATTGGTGGGCTTTGCTGCTCACCAGCCGTGACTTGAACGAGTTTTTCGACCGCCGCCACCAACTGCAACTGTTGATCGAGGCGGATCGGCAGTTGATCCAAGAGCTGCAAGCAATGGCCAAAGAGGTGGATCAACAGCGCATTGCCCTGGAGATGCAGCGCAACGAGATTTCCTTGATTTTGCAGGAGCTGGCCGCCCAGAAGAATCAACTGCAGCAGCAGGCTGCCGCCCAAGAGCAACTGGTGGGCCGCTTGGCCAACGAACGCGCGGCCTATGAAGCAGCCCAACGGCGGTTGGAAGCCGATTCTCGACAGCTCACCAGTCTGATCCAGCAACTGATCGCCCAGCAGGCCCAACAGCAAGGGGGCAGGGATCCCGTTCAAGGGACAGGCCGATTCATTGCTCCGGTGCGCGGGCCGATCACCAGCGGCTTTGGCTGGCGGGTTCACCCCCTCTACCGCAGTCGCCGCTTTCATGCGGGGATCGATTTTGGTGTGCCCACCGGCACCGCAGTCAGAGCTTCAGACCGGGGCACCGTCATCTACGCCGGTTGGTACGGCGGCTACGGCTATACGGTGATTGTGAATCACGGCGGCGGCATCACCACCCTGTACGCCCACAACAGCCGCGTTGCCGTTGGGGTAGGCCAGCAGGTACAGCGGGGGCAAGTTGTTGCTGCTTCCGGCTCCACCGGCCTCTCCACCGGGCCCCATGTTCACTTTGAAGTGCGCGTCAACGGCCAACCGGTCGATCCCCGCCGCTACCTCTGAAGCAAAGCCTCCGCCGCCACCGGCCTCAGGGATCCCGCCTGCAACGTCCACCGCACATCGGCAATGGAGGACAGCTCCTCCGGGTCGTGAGAAACCACCAGCACCGTCCAGGTGGACTTTAGCCGAGCCAACAGCTCGATCAACTGCCGTCGCACCGACCAATCCAATCCTGCCGTCGGCTCATCCAGCAACAGCAAAAACGGGCCACGGATCAACTGGACGGCCAGGGCCAAGCGCCGCTGTTGCCCGCCGCTGAGGCGGTTTGGGGAGGTATGTAGAGGGATCCCTTCCAATCCCACCTGTCTGAGGGCGTTTTCGATCTCTTTTCTCTGTAGCTCTGGATAACCAAAGCGCATTTCCTCCAGCACCGTCAAGCCGCAAAAGTGGCGCTCTGGAAACTGAAACACCAACCCCGCCATGCTGCGCAAGCGGTTGGGGGAAAGTTCTGCCCCTCCCCAGGTAATCCGTCCTTGGGTGGGCCGCGCCAAGCCAGCCAAAATCTCCAGCAGGGTGCTCTTGCCCGCCCCACTTTTGCCCACGATCAGCCCCAACTGGTTCAGGCCCAACTCAAAGGAAAGATCGTTGAGAATGGGCTGGGAAACGCCTGCCGGATGGTAGGAAAGATGCTGAACTTGCAACATGGGGGGCAAAAGAGGGGGATGCTGTCGTTATTTTGGCACCGGAAGATCCCCGCGCGACAGCTATGGCCCTTCTTCAGCGGGAAGGTCGAAGCTTGGGAAACACCTCTATCCGGAGGAGCAGATTAAGCTAGCCTGAAGGTAGGGTAAATTATCGCTCTGGTTATCCTGATGGCGCAGCCTTCTTCTGCAGATTCTCCTTCGGTTGGGGCGGGATCCCCCCCCCAGCTGAGTTACACCCGCCTGGCCATGCGCAACATGGTGCGCAAAGGCAAGACTTCCCTGCTTCACTTCACCCTGACAGCGGTGGGGTTGGTGGCCCTGCTGGTGGGGCTGGCCTACCTGTTTCACTGAGTTTTCACTGAGTTCCGCGAGAGTGTCCTGGCTATACCCTCTTGCAGTTGTTCCTAGGGCGGGAAAGCCACACCCTGAAAGGTCTTCCTTGTTACACTCCATGTCGCTTCTTGAGCTTTTCCCAAGATTAGGTGTTAGGAAGGAACAAGCAGCAATGGCTCCCACGGTTCGAGCGTACGGCAATCCCGGCTGCTGAAACGCCAACCCTTGGCTTTTGGATTTTGGCCTATGCAGACTTCGCCAGATCTCACCTCCGCTCGTTCTGTCATTCGCCTGCTGTTGTTTGCCAAGAGTCGAGCTGTCGTTGCCGAACTTGAGGAACATCTGCGCCAGCACATCCAGGGGTTGCCCGGTCAATACCCTGCCCAACTGGAAGTGGTGCCACTGGAGGAGCACCCCTACCTAGCAGAGCATTACAAGCTGGTGGCGACTCCGGCTCTGGTCAAGGCTGAGCCCTTGCCTGCTCAGGTTTTGGCGGGCGGAGACTTGGCGACGCAGTTGGAAGTGTGGTGGCCCCGTTGGCAAGGCCAGGCGGCCTTGGCTTCCCATCAAGAAGGGGCAGGACAGGATCCCACCTCCCCTCCGACCACCGAGGCGCTGTTGCAAATGTCGGAAGAGGTGTTTTTGCTGCGGCAGGAGCGGGCCCAATTGCGGGAGCAGTTGGACTTCAAAGATCGCGTTCTGGCCATGCTGGTGCATGATTTGCGCAGCCCCCTGACGGCCACGGCTTTGGCGGTCGAAACCCTGCAACAGGGGCGCGAGGGATCCCTGGACAAAGCGCTGGAACGGCAGTTGTTCGACCACGCGCGCCAGCAACTGCGCAAGATGGACAGCATGATCACCGATATCCTGGAGTCGGCCCGTGGCGCTGCCTCGGAGCTGAGGATTCGAGCCGTAGAAACCCAGTTGCCCGGCTTGTGTCAGGCGGTGATCGAGGAGCTATGGCCGCGCATTCAAGGCAAGCGGCTGCAGTTTCAAGCGGATATTCCCGTGGATCTGCCCTCCGTCCATGTGGATCCCGACAAGATCCGCCAAGTTCTGTTCAACCTGCTGGACAACGCCATCAAGTACACCCCCGCCGGGGGATCCATCCGCCTCGATGTCCTCCATCGCACCAGCCAAAAGGTGCAGGTGACCGTCAGCGATACCGGCCCTGGGATCCCGGAAGCCGACCAAGAGAGCATCTTCTCCGATTCCGTCCGCCTGTCCCGGGATCAGCAGCAGGAGGGCTATGGCATCGGCCTTTCCCTCTGCCGACGGATTGTGCGTGCCCACTACGGCCAGATTTGGGTGGAGTCTTCCTTGGGCAAAGGCAGCAGCTTTCATTTCACTTTGCCTGTATATCGGCTCTGCAAGCGCTAGCCGAGAGCTGGCTCCCCAGTGGTGCAAGCCCTCAGAGACTGACGGTTTTCCAGCATCAAGGAGTTGCCAACAGCCGGCAGAATAGGCACGTACGGAGTCCTGGGTTTACTGCTCGCGCTGCGCGACGCTTCCGCGTTGGAGCGGTTCCGTCTTTCAGGTCTTTTGCGTTTGAATGGGTTAAGGATCCCTTGGCTTCTTCCTCTTCATCTTCATTCATCTACAGTAAAGTGCTTCTCGATGAGTGCTTCTGGGATGAGCCCCGTAGAGACGAGTCGTTGTGCCGCTGAGCTGCCCCTACTGCTGGCTCCGGCAGGGGATTGGGAGTGTGCCAAGGCGGCGGTGGAAAACGGGGCCGATGCCATCTATTTTGGGCTGGAGCGCTTCAACGCCCGGATGCGTGCCCGCAATTTTACGGAAGCGGATTTGCCGGAACTGATGGCCTGGCTGCACCGGCGGGGGGTACGGGGCTATGTTACTTTAAATACCCTGGTTTTTCCAAGGGAGCTGACGGAAGCCGAGGGATACCTCCGCTCGATGATCGCGGCGGGGGTGGATGCGGTGATTGTGCAGGATATCGGCATAGCCCGCCTGATCCGGCATCTTTCTCCCGACTTTCCCATCCACGCTTCTACGCAAATGACCATTACCAGCGGAGTGGGAGCGGAGTTTGCCGCCGAGCTGGGCTGTGAGGTGGTGGTGCTGGCGCGGGAATGTTCCCTGCGGGAAATCGCCCAGATCCGGGCCTATCTGGAAGAGAAGGGATCCCCTCTATCTCTGGAGGTCTTCGTGCATGGGGCGTTGTGTGTGGCCTACTCGGGGCAATGTCTGACCAGCGAGGCGCTGGGGGGGCGTTCGGCCAACCGAGGCGAATGTGCTCAAGCCTGCCGCATGCCCTATGAGCTGGTGGTAGATGGGATCCGCCGCGACTTAGGCGAAAAGCGGTATCTGCTCAGCCCTCAAGATTTGGCCGGGCTGGAGGTGCTGCCGGAGCTGGTGAAGCTGGGAATCCGCTGTCTGAAAATTGAGGGCCGACTGAAATCCCCAGAATATGTAGCCAATGTAACGCGGGTGTATCGGCAGGCGTTGGATGCGCTGGGAGCGGGGCAGCCGTGGCAGCCTTCGCAGCAGGAACGCTACGAGCTGGAGATGAGCTTTTCTCGCGGGCTTTATACGGGCTGGCTGCGGGGCATCAACAACCAGGAGCTGGTGCACGCGCGGTTTGGCAAGAAACGGGGGGTTTACCTGGGGCAGGTGGTGGGGATCCAACAGGATCAGGTGGGGATCCGGCTGGAGGCACCCCTCAAAGCTGGGGACGGCGTGGTGTTTGACCAGGGGCAGCCGGAGTTGCCGGAGCAGGGGGGGCGAGTTTACCGGGTGCAAGAGAAGCAGGGGCTGGCCTGGCTCAGCTTCGGAGAGGGGGTCATTGATCTCAAACGTCTGCGGGTGGGGGATCGCCTCTGGAAGACCAGCGACCCGGAACTGGAAAAGCGCCTGCGCCAAAGCTACGCCGGGGATCACCCCCGCTTTCAGCGGCCTGTCCACATGGAGGTTCACGGCCAAGTGGGATCCCCGCTGACGCTGATCCTGCGGGATGAGCAAGGCCATACGGTGCAGGTGAATTCGCCGCTGCCCCTGGAAGCTGCCCACCGCCAACCCCTCACCACCGAAAAACTGCGACAGCAACTGGGCCGTTTGGGCTCCACTCCCTTCAAGTTGGGATCCCTGCACAATGCCTTGCAGGGGGAGGTAATGCTGCCGGTGAGCCTGCTCAACCAGATGCGCCGACAAGCGGTGGAACGCCTACAAGCTCTGCGAGCTCAGCCCCCGCGCTGGCAACTCAATCCCGAAGCTCGCTGGCAAGATCTGGTGCCTTCTCAGGAGGAGCCCGAAAGGGGATCCCCGCAGTTGGTGGTGTTGGTGCGGGATCCGGCGCAACTGCCGGCGGCGATAGCCAGCGGTATTAGGCAGATCTATCTGGAGTTTGAGGATCCCCGCCGCTATCGGGAGGTGATCCGCACAACCAAAGCCGCCCATCCCGAGGTGGAACTGTGGGTCGCTCCGCCCCGCATCACCAAGCCGGGAGAAACCTGGATCCTAAAGCAAGTGTTGGTCGGCGGAGCCGATGGCTACTTGGTGAGAAATTACGATCATCTCCGTTTCTTTGCCGGGCAGCGCTGCATTGGGGATTTTTCGTTAAATGTGGCCAATCCCATCACAGCCTACTATCTCAAAACCCGCTACAACCTAGAGCGCTTGACGGCTTCCTATGACCTCAACCATGAGCAACTGGGATCCCTGCTGCAAGCCGGCCCCGCCGGTGGGTACGAGGTTACCCTTCATCAACACATGCCCCTGTTCCACATGGAGCACTGCGTCTTTTGCGCCTTTTTATCCAGCGGAACGGATTACACCAATTGTGGTCGCCCATGTGAAAAACACGAGGTGAAGCTGAGGGACAGAGCCAATGTCGAGCACATTTTGAAGGCCGATGCCGGCTGTCGGAATACCCTCTACAACGGCAAGGCCCAAACGGGGGCAGAATATGTGCCGAAATTATTGGCCTTGGGCCTGCGCTATCTGCGCATCGAATTTTTGCATGAATCCCCCGCCGAGATCCAACAAACCCTGCACCGCTATCAGCAACTCCTACAAGGTCAACTCAGCGGATCCCA
Source organism: Synechococcus sp. R50.1 (assembly GCF_047462115.1). NCBI lineage: Bacteria > Bacillati > Cyanobacteriota > Cyanophyceae > Synechococcales > Synechococcaceae > Synechococcus > Synechococcus sp. R50.1. The sequence goes on from NZ_JANSIN010000016.1 coordinate 6,523, forward strand.
ACTGTGGCAGGAGCTGAAGCTACACAGCCAATTGGGGGTTACGCGCGGGTCTTTGGAGAGTTAACGGCTGCGCTGTCTTTCTCTAGGGCGCCGGCTCTGCAGCTGTGCTCCGACCGGAGCAATGCGAAAAACATTCCGGCAAAGTTGGCGTAAAATTTCCTCAGGGTATTGTTATTCCCAGGTGCTTCCCCAACCTCTTCTCAGCTTTTTCTCTATCCTCTGGTTGCCGTGAAACACACCCTCAGCGCCCTCGTGCAGGATCAGCCTGGCGTTTTAACCCGCATTGCGGGGATGTTTGCCCGTCGCGGCTTCAACATCGACAGCCTTACCGTTGGCCCCACCGAACGACCGGGGATCTCTCGTATCACCATGGTGGTGCAGGGCGATGAACACGATGTGGAGCAGATGACGAAGCAGCTCTACAAGCTCATTGACGTGCTGAAAGTAACCGACATCACCCATGTTCCCTGTGTGGAACGGGAGCTGATGCTGGTCAAAGTTAACGCCAGCCCCGATACCCGCTCCGCCATCATGGATGTGGCCCAAATGTTTCGTGCCCGGATTGTGGATGTGGCAGAGGAGTCTTTGACTCTCGAGGTAACCGGGGATCCCGGCAAAATGGTGGCCATCATCAAGATGTTGACCAGCTTTGGCATCCGCGAGATCGCCCGTACCGGCCTTGTGGCTCTCACCCGCGAGTCCGGTGTGAATACGGAATACTTGAAGCAACACCCCACCCTAGTCACCATCTGATGGCCCCAGGAGAAGCGATGCCGAAGTCGGGGTGGAGGGGCCAGGGATCGGTTGTGCGCGGCGCACTCAGCCTTGTGGCTATTGTGCTGGTGGGGCTGCTGGTCGGCTGTGGCCCCAGGCCGCCAAAACCGATTGTGCAGCAGGCCCTTGCCTATCAGATCGCTCATGTGTCCGGGCCGGTGGGATCCTTAGTGGGCAGCGACCGGTTGTCGGCACATCTGGAATTGCAGGATGTGAAAATCCGCCAAGATCGCCGTGAACCTTTGCTGTTAGTCTCAGGAGAAACCCTGGAAGGCCATCACCTCAGCGGTACCTACACCCTAATCGTGCATCCGCCGGGATCCCGCCGCCCCTATCGCCGCAAAGGGGATCCCTTCCAGATCACCCTGGCTCACCAAAAGCCACGAACTGCTGCTACCCAGCGCTCGCGGGATCAGGAGCCCGACCGCGTTGAAACCGCGCCCGAACGGTGGCTGCTGGCCTACAGCTCACCGGATTCCAAGACTTGGGAGGTCATCGACTTTCTGCCTCAGCCCGCACCGGCACCGGAGTTGCCTCCTGCCGGGCCAGAACCTACACTGCCGGCAACTGCACCTGCTGCCGCCGACGTTGGCAGGACGGAGTCCGATGGAGCTCCCAGCCCTACCAATACTTCTACTCCCACCTGAAGCAGAGTTATGGGGATGTCCCAGCTCACCGCAGCAGAGCTGCCCCCCAGCCAAATAGCCCATCCACCAACAGGGTATTCAGCACTGCTCCCGCAAATGCCCAATGGTGCAAGCGGCGGGATCCCTGGACTCTCCACAATCCAACACCCAGCAACAGAAGGCCCAAGCCGATGCCCCAACCCAGGCCCCAGGGGGTAGCCATTTTGTCGAGGGCCGCCCTAAAAGGGACAACCGCCTGCTCCAACCGGTCAAACTGCATCGCCTGCCGCCACTCAGGCAGCAGCCCCACCGAGTGAATGTAGAGATCTGTAACCGCCGTACCCCACAGGGAGCCGAGATAAAACCAGGTACCGATGCGGGCAAACCGTCGCCGTGTCCCCCACCAGACAATCGGGATCCCCAAGGCTTCCATGGGCATGTGCCAAAGAGGCTCAAAGCGCAGCCATCCCCAATACAGGGATCCTGCCAGCCAAGTCAGGGTAAAGCCGTACAGCAAATCTCCCCACAGGCGGGTACGGGGCTGGGAGTAGAGATGCAAGCTAAGGCCCAGCCAGCCCAAAGACATCACCAAGCTGACCCAAGGGGCATACCGCACCAGGGGCGCTTGCACAAAAACCGGCAGGCACACCAGCAGAGCTGCCATTCCCCCAATAACATGGTGGGATCGGAAACGCCTTTGAACTGGGAAAGGATCCAGCCCGGCCAAACGCTCAGAGGACAGCCAAGGCTCATCTTGGAGAGGGGGTAAAAAAGGTGTAGAAGACAAAATGCAATATTAAAAACCTTTACATCAGTTAACATAGCACTTTTTCGCCCTTCTTTCTTCTCGGCAGCGGATGTTCGTTTGCAGAAGGGAGGAAGCCCTGGGATCCCTTGGGGGCTGAAATTGGCATTCCCTCTCCAGAAATGCCAGGGTGGGAAGGAGGTGCTGGCCGGAGGAAACCGTATGGACTTGCTTTTGGCAGGAGATATCGGGGGCACCAAAACCAGCCTCAGCCTTGTCAATGCCGAGGATCCCGAGCACAGCCTTTACCACTGCCGCTATGCCAGCCAAGATTACGCCAACCTCGCCTCAATGGTGGGAGAGTTTCTGGCCCAGGCTCGGCGGGAGCTGGGGCGAGATCCACAGCCTGCTGCCGCCTGTTTTGCAGTGGCCGGCCCCGTCATGGAAACAAGGGGCTCAGGGTCTGAGGGACAGACTGCCAAAGTGACCAACTTGCCCTGGGATCTGCAGTCGAGCCAATTGGCCGCAGAGCTGGGGATCCCGCGCGTAGCCTTGATCAACGACTTCAGCGCTGTGGGGTATGGCGTGCTTGCCCTCGGCGACCAGGATCTGGACACCTTGCAAGTGGGTGAGCGTCAACCGCGGGCTCCGATTGGCGTGATGGGAGCAGGCACGGGTTTGGGGCAGGCTTACCTTACCTGGGGAGAAGGGGGTTACCAGGTTCATGCCAGCGAGGGAGGACACGTGGACTTTTCCCCGCGCACCCCTCTGGAGTGGGAGCTCTTGAGGTATTTGCAAAAACGGCACGGACGTGTCTCCACCGAGCGGGTGGTCTCGGGGCAGGGGATCGTTGCCATTTATCAATTTTTGCGGGATAGCCAGTGGGGCTCAGGAGAAGAACAGCTGCTGGCCCAAATTGAGGCTTGGGAAAAGGGAGCTAAGCATATTGACCCGGCAGCCCAAATTGCCAATGCTGCCATGGAAGCACGGGATCCTCTGGCGGTGGAGTGTCTGCGGCTTTTCATCAGCCTGTACGGGGCTGCAGTCGGGAACTTTGCCCTACACCTATTGCCGCGCGGGGGCCTGTTCATCGCTGGGGGGATCGCGCCCAAGCTCTTGCGCCTACTGCATCAAGGGGAGTTTTTGTCCTCGTTTTTGGATAAGGGGCGGATGCGTCCTCTTCTGGAGCAACTGTCGGTGCAGGTGGTGGTGAATGCGCAGGTGGGGCTGAGGGGAGCTGCTCGCTACGCCGCCAACCTTTGGTAGGGAGCAGCCGCTGCTACTGAGGTTGCCGCCCCGGCCCAGCAGGCGATCGCAGCAATCCCAATGGGTGCTGGAAAATCTCGCCCAGCTGCCCTTTGCCGGGATCCCAGACTTCTTCCTTGAGCCAGCAGATGGGTCAAGATGGGATTGCGCCTTTGCTTGGCTGGCCCCATACCGGAAAGCACTCCGCCTGGGGCTGCGCTATCCAACCGACAATGATTGCCACCACGCAGAGGGACTTCATAGAAACTTCATGGTTGATCCGATGAATCCAATCTTTTGGGCTTTGGGCATAGCTGTGCTGCTGGCCGTGGGCTTGGCAGCCTATCTGTTGACTGCTCGCAAATACGAGTCTCCCGCCTCTGTGGCCAAGTCTTACGACGAGTGGACTCGGGATGGGATCCTAGAGTTTTACTGGGGCGAACACATTCACCTAGGACACTACGGCTCTCCTCCCCAACGAAAAAATTTTCTGCAGGCCAAGCACGACTTTGTCCACGAGATGGTGCGCTGGGGGGGGTTGGATCGACTGCCTGCAGGGACAACCGTGTTGGATGTGGGCTGCGGCATTGGTGGGAGCTGCCGCATCTTGGCCCGCGACTACGGCTTTGTTGTAACCGGTATCACCATCAGTCCTCAGCAGGTGAAGCGGGCCCAGGAGCTCACCCCCCCTGATCTGCCTGTCCAGTTTCAGGTGGCAGATGCCCTCGACCTGCCCTTCCCCGATGCCAGCTTCGATGTGGTGTGGTCCATTGAGGCAGGGCCTCACATGCCGGACAAGGCCCGCTATGCCCAAGAGATGCTGCGGGTGCTGAAGCCAGGGGGGATCCTGGTGGTGGCCGACTGGAACCAGCGGGACGACCGGCAAAAGCCCCTGAACTTTTGGGAGCGGCTGGTGATGCGGCAACTGTTGGATCAATGGTCACACCCTTCCTTCTCCAGCATCGAAGGCTTTGCCGAGCAGTTGGAGGCTACTGGCCTGGTGGCGGGACGGGTAGAAACCGCCGACTGGACTCAGGAGACCCTTCCCTCTTGGCTGGATTCCATCTGGCAGGGCATTGTCCGTCCCGAAGGGTTGCTGAAGTTTGGCTTGGTGGGCCTGATTAAGTCGCTACGGGAGGTGCCCACTTTCTTGCTCATGCGCCTGGCCTTCGGCACAGGGCTGTGTCGCTTTGGCATGTTCCGAGCGGTGCGGGCAGCTTGTGCTCACAGCCCCAGCTCGGACTTAGCCTGTTGGGCGGCCAGGAGCACCTCCGCATCCTCAGCCTGAGACCAGTCAGGATCGGCAATTTCGGCGTAGAACCGCTGGTCGTAGGGGCGGGTTTGCACCACCACCGGCATGGGCACGGCATGGCCCAGAATTAGGGCTTGCTGTTTGGAGTCCAACTTGGCCAGCACCGTTTTCAAGTTCTGGCTGCCCGCCACCCCTGTGAACACCGCCTCGATATCTTGGTCGTCGTTGAGGAGTGCCGTAATGCGAGTGCCCAACTGCGACATCACTTCGCTATCGATGCTGGAAGGGCGTTGATCCACCACCAGCAGCGTGACAAAGTACTTGCGCATCTCGCGGGCAATGGTGCCGAAAATGGTCTGCTTGGCTGCCCGCGGATTCAAAAAGCGATGGGCCTCCTCAATGGTGATGCATAGTTGACGGGGCTTGTCGAGGGGATTTTTGGATTGCAAGTACCGCTCCGTCTGGTGCACGTAGGCCTGGTGAATGCGGCGGGTGATGACGTTGGCCGCCAACATGTAGGAGAGCAGGTTGGACTGGGATCCAAACTCGATAACCACGTGAATGCCGCGGCTGAGGGCATCCAAAATCTGGCCGATGTAGTTGTGGGGCAGGGTGCTGCGGATGTACTTGAGGTTGTCAAGGCGGGTGAGCTTGCGCTGCAGGGCCATCATCGAGGCTTTGTTGCCCATTTTCTGTTCGCAAAACTCTTGAATCTCGGTGTTGGAAAGGCTCAAGAGGCGGCTGATCCAGTCGCGGCCAAACTCGTTGCGCAGGATGATGGCATTTTCCAAGCTGGCTTCCGATAGGTTCAGCTCATCTGCCAACAGGGCCAGATCCTCCACTTCGATTTGGTTGTAGGCAATAAACAGCTCCTGCGCATCCCGCACCCCTCGCCGCCGGGTGGAATCGGGATCCAGGGTGTAGATTTGCACCTGACCGGGAAAGAGCTGCCGCAAGCCTTTCACAGTAGTGGCGTGCTTGTCTTCGCTGGCTGCCTCCCAGCCGTACTCGGAGTGCATGTCAAAGATCAGGTTCACCGCCGCCCGTTTGCGGATGATACCGGCCAGGATCAGGCGGGCCAGAAAGGACTTTCCGGTGCCCGATTTGCCGAAAATGCCGTTGCTGCGCTCCACCCAGCGATCCAAGTCCAAACAGATGGGCACAGCCATGTCGAGGGGCTGGCCGATGGCAAAGTTGCGCCGCTCCGGGTCGTCTTCCCAGCCGAAGACGGTGCGAAAGTCCAGTTCCCGTGCCTCATACACCTGTGAAAAATGGGCGGGCACCGTTTTCACGGGCAGCAGCTCCATCGCGTAAGCGGGACGGAGTTCTCGGCTGGGGGTGGTGGAAGCCGTTTGAGTCTCTGCCAAGTCAGGATGGATCGGAGGATACTCCCCCTCCATCTCCCGCGGCACCAACATCAACATCGGGGTGAGGGCAATGATGCCGTAGGTGCCGGTACCGGCCAGCACTTCCCGCAGCAGGGTCTCTTCAGGACGGGGGGGGTTGACCAGGATCTGGGGGTTGCTGGTTTCTAGGGTAACGTCGGTGAGCAGGCCGAAGAAGCGGTTGCGCTGCCCCTGGATCACCACGAATTTGCCCACCCGCAAGTCTTCTACCGAGACGCCGGGATTGAGGCGAGCCTCCAGTCCCCGACTCAGGGATCCCTGGATCACGGTGGCCAAGGGTTGAGGAGGGGTCATGGCGTTGGGGCTTGAGTTCCAGATGCCTTGTCAGTTGCCCATCTGTAAGCGGGCGCTGGTGCGAGGGGCGCCATCCTGCACAATCCAGGTGCGAACGATCTCCACTTCTTCAGGTGTCCAAAAACCCAGACGGGATAGGGGCAGCCCACGGGCCTGAATGTAAGCAATCTCAGGGGATCCGCCGCGAGCTTGGGGGCGGTTGGGGTTATTGGCGTTGAGGATGTAGGCGTGGCGGCTCGTCCACCGGGGATTGATCAACTCGCTATTGGGATCCCCGGGCCTGACATAGGCCATCGTGGCCTCATAACTGTCCAGCAACTGGGTGCGCTGCCGTCCTGCCGGCTGATGGCAACCCACACAACTGGCTTCTAGCAGCAGTTTGACATCCCGTTCGTAGGTAAATTGCGGTTCGGTGCGAAAACTCAGCTGAATGGCCTGCTCGAGGGGCAGCCCCTCTTGGGGAGAAAGCGTGAGGGTGTAACGGGTGCTAAAGCGCAAGGGATCCCGAGGCTTAAGCAACAACTCGTCTCCCTGCACATCAAAAATAACCGCTGCCGGCGGATCCAACTGAACCGCCAGACGTTGTAGATTGGGATCCAGTGGCCGATTGAATTGCAGCCGAATGACTCCATCCACAAAAACATCCTGCTGTTCGGGAGTAGGCTGGGAAGACACCCACTCCAAAAATGCCTGACTTTGAGAAGCATTCGACTGAGGCCAAACTTGCCGATGAGACTCGATGACAAAGAACGCTGCTGCCAACAACAACAGCCCCGCCCAAGTTCGCCACCGCCGCCAATGGCGAAAGACATTTGGCACGGTCGGAGTGTTCATTGTTGCAGACTCAATTCAACTGTTGTCAGAATAGCGAGCTTGCCCACACTTCAGCCATTGATGAGGTACAAACTGCCAGGGATCCCCAGCGGATCATGAGGATCCCTTGTTCTGAAAAGTAGAAAGACAATGAGCACCGGAGCGAAAGGAAGAAGTCGCTGCTCCCAAGCCCCTAGAGGCCGAAAGGAATACCAAAGGCTTTACCCAAGCTGAGATGAACTCACCAGCAGGGAAAAGCATCCAGGGAGATAGCAAATCAGTTGACCCGCTCCAGCTTGATGTTGTGGTGGCCCAGCTTGATCTCGAACTCATCTCCGGGCTTGAGGCCCATCTTCTTGGTGTAGGCAGCTCCGATCAGGAGATTGCCATTCTTATGAACCGAAACCCGGAAGGTAGGAGCGCGGCCACGGGATCCATTTTCGTCACTAGCGCCGAGATCCACGCCAACGGCCTTCAACAGGGCGTTGTTAAACTGCATCAGATTCACTCGCTCCTGACCATTCTTGGTGTAGGTGACATAACCACAGGCGCGAGCTTTTTCCTTGCGATCCGCATTTCCCATTGAAGTTACCTTGTCGAGGAGCTCTTGGCCAGTGAGTGGTTTTGGTTTACTGGTTGTAGCCATATCGAGATGGTTTTAGGGACAACTGTTAGTGTAGCCAGAAACAAACAGGGATTGCAACAGAGTTTGATCCAATTCCTTCTTGTTACAGGGAATAAGTCAGCGACCGCAATGGGATCTGAGGGCTGGTTGCGCAAAACAGCAGTGGGGAATTCCCTCTAAAGGCCAGAACCTGTGGGGGAGACTTTGGCTGAAATTGGGTAATGACAGATCCTCAGGCCCTATTCTCGACAGGGTCAAAAGTATCTTTGGACGAGGGATCCCCGCTTTGCCGCCGGAATTGAGCAAAAGCAGGGAAACTGGAAACAAGGCTGTTTGCGTGTCACTCAATATGGATCCCTTTTGGTCGGGGCGGCGTCTCCTCATTGGGGTGAGCGGGGGGATTGCTGCTTACAAAACGGCAGCTTTGGTGTCTGCTCTGGCGCAGCAGGGAGCAGAGCTCAAGGTGGTTTTGACAAAAGCTGCGGAACATTTTATTTCTCCTTTGACTTTTGCCACCTTGTCCCGCCAGCCGGCTTTTACGGATGCCGCCTTTTGGCAAGCAACACGAGGACGACCGCTGCACATCGAGTTGGGGGAATGGGCGGAGGCTCTCCTCATTGCACCCTTGTCGGCCAACACCTTGGGCAAGTTGGCTCATGGGCTGGCGGATAACTTGCTCACCAATGTGGTTTTGGCTTCCCGGTGTCCGGTGGCGGTGGCACCGGCTATGAATACGCAGATGTGGAAGGCGGAGAAGGTGGCCGAGAATTGGCAGCGGCTACACCAGGATCCCCGTTTTTGGGCCTTGCCGACGGCCAGTGGCCGCCTGGCCTGTGATGCGGTGGGGGAAGGGCGCATGTTGGAGCCGGAGGCCCTGCAGGAGTATGTGCGGGCTTTGCTCTGGACAGGGGGGAAAAAAGATTGGCAGGGCAAGCGGGTGTTAGTGACGGCGGGGGGTACACGGGAGCCCATCGACGCGGTGCGTTTTATCGGCAACCCGGCCAGTGGTCGGATGGGAGTGGCGCTGGCGGTGGCGGCAGCCTGCCGGGGGGCGACAGTGACGCTGGTCCATGGGCCGTTGGGGATCCCCTTTGATCCAGCGCCCTTCGCCATTCGGGCCATTCCGGTGGAGACGGCAGCCCAACTGGAGGCGGCTTTGCAGGCGGAATTTCCCCAGGCGGATCTCTTGTGGATGGCTGCTGCTGTGGGGGATGTGCGCCCCTCTCAGGTTTACGCGGGGAAGCTGCCCAAAGCCGATCTACCCCAGATGTTGCCGTTGGAGCCGATCCCTGACCTGCTGGCAGCTCTGGCCCGCCACAAACGTCCTGGCCAACGCCTCATCGGCTTTGCCGCCCAAAGTGGGGATCCCTTGCCGCCGGCCAGAGAAAAGCTCCGCCAAAAGGGCTTGGATGCCATTGTGGCCAACCCCATCGACCAGCCGGACAGCGGCTTCGGCAGCAGCCACAACCAAGGCTATTGGATCCCCCAGCAGGGAAGTCCAGAGCGGATCCCATTGGCGACCAAGTCAACCCTGGCCCACCGACTGCTGGATCTGGCCCTGCACTTGGAGTTGGGCTGACTTCGACACCAAGACTAACGATCTTGCCAAAGATCAGGTACCTTTGAGGCTAAGCGCAGAGGGATCCCATGGCGATCATCGTCCTGAAAGCCTGGTATTTGGATTCGGTGTTGTCTGCTTCCCAAGTCCAACAGAGGGCCCCCGACCTGCGCCTGAGCCGTACCGGCCTCTTGAAGACGGCGATGCGGGCCGACTTTCTCGACGATGTGGAGCAGGTGAAGGCTTCCGTATGGTGGCAGCGCTACCTGGAAGGAGAGCTGGTGGAGTTTTACATCGAGGGCAGCGGCGCCTACAGCATCTCCAACCTCGATTTGATCAGCCGTGAGATCTACTTTAATAAGCGGGCCACTCTGAACATGACCGAGCCCGTCATCTACTTCTGCGGCCAATCGGATTACCCCAACTCCAGCGCCACTCTGTACCGGGCATTGCAAGCCGTGGTGGAGGCTCTCAATCGCGACCACAGACCGGTCGTGCCCCTGCAGCTGCAGGGATCCCTTCCCGCTGAGGCTGAGACCCTGCTCATCGATGCGGCCTTGATTCGCAAGCTCAAGCACGCGCTGCTGGTGGTGGCCGATGTAACCCCTGTGCAGGTGAATGGTCGGGGGCGTCCCCTACCCAGCTCCCAGGTCTGTCTGGAGTTGGGCTATGCCCTGCAATCGAAGCGCCCCGAACAATTGCTGCTGGTACAACTCCCCCGCGACGGCATCGAGGGATCCTTTCCCTTTGAGGTAGAGGGCAGCAGTTTTTTGAAAATCGCCGATCCCCAGCATCTGTCCGATCAATTGGGAGCCGAGATCGCCCGGCAGTTGCAGCGCAACCGGGTTATCTCCCTCTAGCCAGCAGCACCTATCCAACCTCCCCTCGCAGCCGTTAGACTCTTGGAGATGGTCACTCCTGGCCATGGGGGATCTGGCTCCCCGAAACCCAAACAGCCTCCATCGTCGCTACCTTTTCTCCCCTTGTGAACCATGACCCTGGCTAATGCAAATCCTTTGATTTCCCCGGATCGCTCTGCGGCAGGTTGGCAGAGAGGTCTGAACAGCATAATGTTCCTGCTGCTGTTGGGGGTTCCCCTATCTTGGGTGGGGCACTTCCGGAGCTGGGATCCCAACCTGGTCTTCCTCTGTGCGGCTTTGGCGGTGGTGGCCTTGGCGAAGTTTATGGGTCAGGCCACGGAAGAGATCGCGGCCTTGACAGGGCCGACAGTCGGGGGGCTGATCAACGCCACCTTTGGCAATGCAGCGGAGTTGATCATCGGCTTGGTGGCACTGCGGGCGGGGTTGGTGGATGTGGTGAAAGCCTCCATCACCGGCGCGATCATCAGCAACCTGCTCTTGGTGGCCGGCTTGGCCATGTTTTTGGGCGGGATCAAGTTTCGAGAGCAGAGCTTTCGACCCGAGGTGGCCCGCATGAATGCCTCGGTGATGAACCTGGCGGTGGTGGCCTTGATCTTGCCCAGCGTGGTCACCTATGCCGATGCCAACTTGGGGGAGATCTCCATCCAAGAGCTATCCACGGCGGTAGCCCTGGTGCTGATCGGAGTTTACGGTCTTACTTTGCTGTTTTCCCTCAAAACCCACAGCTACCTCTACGCCCTTCACGAAGCAGAAGCCGCAGAAGATGAGGCGGCCAATCGCCTGGCCCCCAATCCGGTTTTGCAGGCGGAGGGATCCATTCCCCAGGTGTTGACGGCTCCGCCCGAGGGAGCCGGTTTGGGGTTTTGGGTGCTGATCCTCTTGGGGTTGACGGTGCTGGTGGCGCTGGAGTCGGAACTGTTGGTGAGCACTCTAGAGGATACGCTGGAACACTTTCACATGACGCCGCTGTTTATGGGGGTGATTTTGTTGCCGATCATCGGCAACGCGGCAGAGCATGCGACGGCGATCACGGTGGCCATGAAAGACAAGATGGATCTCTCCTTCTCGGTGGCGCTGGGCTCGACGATGCAAATTGCCCTGTTTGTGGCACCTCTGCTGGTGCTGGCCGGGGATGTGCTGCATCAGCCCATGAACTTTAACTTCGGCATGGTGGAGTTGGTGGCCATTGCAGTCTCGGTGCTGCTGATCAATTCCGTTAGCAGCGATGGGCGATCCAACTGGCTGGAAGGGCTACTGCTCTTGGCCACCTACGCCATCCTTGGGATTGCCTTCTTCTTTCTGGAGTGAGGCGTTAAAGTGTTCTGCACCGCTGACGCAAACGGCTCATGCTGCGAAGCTGCGAATGGTGCCCCGCACCGCTGACGGGAACGGTAGGCAGGCCGAAGCCGAGGAAAACGGGATCCCTGTTGTGGCCTCTCCTTTTCGGTGCATCTTTTGCCCTATCCCCCATAGGCGGGCCCGCATGGGGGCAGGAAACTGCTGAAAACAACGGCACCGCCCCCAACCTGCCTTTGCTCAACCGTTTGGATGCCCTAGAAGAGCTGCGGCAAGCGCTTAGCCTCCCCACCTCTTCTATCCAGGCGGAGGCCGTGACGCTGGATGGGCGGCGTTTGTTCGTGGTTACCGCACCGCAGGGGGATCCCGGCAGCCTGCCGCCGGTGTTGCAGCGGGTACGCTCCATTGAACAAACTCTGCACCAGTTGGCCAGCGCCGGATTCGATCCAGAGGCGCTGCAGGTTGAAGTCACCCTAGACGGCCAGACCAACCAGCCTGTTATCCGGGTGAATGGGCGACATTTGCTGACCATCACCTCCCTCGATGCCCAATTCCAGGGCGCCCAACCCATGGACTGGGCTGAGCAAGTAGCCGGCATTGTCGAGGAAGCGCTGCGCACCTCGCAACGGGAGCGGCAGCCTCAATTTTTGCGCCGCCAAGCGGTGATTGCCCTCGGCATCCTGGCTGTGGTAGGGAGCCTGAGCCAGCTCTGCCAGCGAAAACGGCGACGGCTGCAGCAAAAACGCGATGCCCTGCAGACGGAATACCAGACCATCCAAGCAGAGATTCAGGAGCGCCTAGCGGGGGAAGAGCAGTCGGGTGTGGATCCCGTCTTAGTCGAACAACAGGCCGGACGCAAACGGCAGGAATCCTACTTGGAGCTGCAAATTCGCCTGCTACGCCTGGTGCAAATTAGCCTGTGGGTGGGCGGAGTCGGGGTGAGCTTGGGCCTTTTCCCACAAACGCGACCCCTGCAAAGGTTTTTCCTGGTTTCCCTGCGCGGCCCTCTGTTGCGGTTGGTAGGGGTGGGTCTGGCCACCTATGGCAGTGTCTGGCTGAGTGGACTGGTACTGGATAACCTCTTTGCTGCCCTGCGCCAAGAGCAAAATGCCCCCACCTATCGCCTCAGCAAACGCCTCAGCACCTTTGCCAGCGTCTCTAAAGGAGCTGCAGCCACGACCCTGGTTTTGCTTGGATCCCTGGCCGGACTGGCCTCAGTGGGGGTAGACATCGGCCCCTTGGTGGCCAGCCTGGGCTTTATTGGGCTGGGGATTTCCTTGGCTGCTCAGGATCTGATTAAAGATGTGATCAATGGGCTGTTGATTTTAATTGAAGATCAATTTGCCGAAGGGGATGTGATCGTGGTGGACGGGCGGGGCGGCCTTGTGGAACACATGGATCTGCGGCTAACCCAGTTGCGCAACACCGAAGGCAGCTTGATCTCTATCCCCAACAGTGCCATCCGGGTGGTGGAGAACCTCTCCAACGGCTGGTCACGGGTGGATCTGGGGATTGTGATCGCCTATGAAAACGATCTGGAACAGGCAATACGCATCACCGAGCAGGTGGCTCTGCAGATGTACCGGGAGCCGGCTTGGCGGGAACAAATTCTCGAGCCCCCCGAAATGCACGGTGTCGATGATCTGGGGGAGCGGGGGATCACGTTGCGCATTTGGATCAAGGTGCAGCCCCTGCAGCAGTGGAGGGTGGCGCGGGAATACCGCCGTCGCCTCAAGCACGCCTTCGACCAAGCAGGGATCCAGATTCCTTTCCCGCAGCAGACCCTCTGGTTCCACAGCCCCTTGGAAATGCGCATCCAGGGTCTCAGCCCAGAGGAGACCCACCGCTTGCTGCACCTGATGGAATCGCGGCTCGAGGCTCGCCTGCGGGAAAGGGATCCCGTTGCAAACGACTTGACAAATTGACAAAATAGGCGGCTGCCGAAAGCTTCTACCCTTAGCCGCTCAGCCGGCTAGCAGTTTCAACAGGGCGGTCGCGCCAGCAGGCCGCAAGTCTAGTGACTACTCATCGCCGATGATTTCCGGCTCAGTCAGTTCATCCGACATTTCGATGACAGCGCGGCGGATTGGCTTCATCCAGCCATCTTCTATATCATCCGGATCCTCGTAGCGGCGGCGCTTGGCGCGGTTGGCCACCTGTACCGTGATGCGATAGCGATTTTTGGAAGCGTTGATCAGAGCCTCTACCCGACGCATCAGCTCGTCATTGTCAATAGCCAGTTGATTCTTGCGGGAAGCCATAATCGCAGTCTTAAATCTTGATATCTTGTTGCCACCAGGATCTCAACGAGACTCCGTCCCGCTACCGCGAAAGGACTCCGTCCCGCTACCGCGATCCTAGCAGAGAACCTTCCAGTTCTTGCATTCCTGTAGCGTTGCATGGCAATAGGGTGGGACTTTTGCCAAGAACTCATTTGTCAAGATTTGTCAAGAACTCATTTGTAGAGCAGCTTGCTCTGCTCTTGTACAACTCACAGGGGCTGCTAATCCAGCAAAAACTGTACCCACTTCGGCGGGGGTGGCAGCGGGCAACGAAAGTGCTCCATCACCAGGGCGGCCACCAAATGCACCGTGAATACGTAGATGAGGGAATTGAAGGCAATAAATCCCACCACCACCACCTGAACCATCCAGGGTTCTGCCACCCAGTAGACGCCCCATCGGCTGAGGGACACATCCAGGAGCCAGTTGGTTAGGCCGGTAAGTTGAATGGTTACGTAGATCCAGAGGTTTTCCCCCACCAGTAGGGAGGAAAGCACCAACTGAAAGATCAAGCCCAGGGCGCTGAGCACAGCCCCGCTCACCACCGAGACGTACCAGGAAAGACGCTGCTGCCACAGGCGGGCACACCAATAGCCCAGCAGACCATAGGGAATGACATAGAGAATGCTGCGCGTGGGCCCTATCAGCACCGTCAGCAACAGGCCGGAGACCACCAGGGCCATTGCCCCTGTGCGGGGATCCCAGCGCATCACCGCCAGCGCCACCGGAATGGGGAAAAACAGACGTATAAAGGGGGCCAGCGGCGTGTAGCTCAGGATCCAGATCAAGGCCGCGGTACTGGCCAAAAAAGCCGTTTCCACCACCCTCAAAGCCGGAGAACGGGGAGGTGGGGGGGGTAAGGGAGGAAAGTCATCCTGCACAGAAGGCTGAGGCGGCGGGGGCACATCCAGAAAAGCACAACTTTTCCCAGCTTAGGCCACCGGTTGCCGGGCTGGGCGCAATTGTTGCTTGGAGGTGTGGATTTGGACTGCAAACCGACCCCCATCGGCCAGTCTCTCCTGACCCTACCCATCAACTTGTCTTGAAACGACTAGGGCGTTCTGATAAAGTTGAGGCGGGATTTGCCCTGAGAGAGCGGGTCCCTTCTGGACAAGTCTAGGGTCAATGCTATGGCAGTGCGGGTGGGCATCAACGGTTTTGGCCGCATCGGACGGCTGGTGTTGCGGGCTGCTTGGGGCTGGGAAGAGCTGGAATTCGCCCACATCAACGAGATCAAAGGGGGAGCTGCGACGGCGGCCCACCTGTTGAAGTTTGACTCGGTGCAGGGCCGCTGGGCTATCGACATTGAGGGATCCGATAACCGGCTGCGCATTCAGGACAAAACCCTCACCTTTAGCGAACACAAGTCTCCTGGTGAAGTGCCCTGGGCAGAGTTGGGGATCGAGCTGGTGTTGGAATGCTCGGGCAAGTTTGTCAAGGCAGCAGAGCTGGATCCCTATTTTAAGGCGGGGGTGCGCAAGGTGATTGTGGCTGCTCCCGTCCAAGACAAGACAGCCCTCAACATCGTCATGGGTGTCAACGATCACCTGTACGACCCGGCCCGGCACCATTTGCTGACGGCAGCTTCCTGCACCACCAACTGTCTGGCTCCCTTGGTGAAGGTCATCCACGAGGGGATCGGCATTGTTCACGGGGTGATCACCACCATCCATGACGTCACCAATACCCAAACCATGGTGGATGCCCCCCACAAAGACCTGCGGCGGGCCCGCTCCGCTCTGCTGTCTCTGGTGCCCACCACCACCGGCTCGGCTACGGCCATTGGTCTGATTTACCCCGAACTCAACGGCAAATTAAATGGCATTGCGGTGCGTGTTCCTCTCTTGAACGCTTCCCTGACCGATGCGGTGTTCGAAGTCAGGCGGCCCACCACCGTGGAAGAAGTCAATCACCTCTTAAAAACTGCAGCCGAGGGCGAACTCAAGGGGATCCTCGGCTACGAGGAGCTGCCCCTGGTCTCGGTGGATTTCAAAGGGGATCCCCGTTCCAGCATTGTGGATGCGCCCTCGACGATGGTGGTGGACGGCACCCAGGTAAAGGTTCTGGCCTGGTACGACAACGAATGGGGCTACGCCAACCGCATGGCGGAATTGGCCCGCAAGGTGGCCCTTAGTCTGTAAGTCCTTTGGAGACCTGCCCATGACTGCTGCCTCAAGCGCCCAAGCTGCTGCTGTGCGCAACTACGCCCTGGTAACCGCTGCCTACTGGGGTTTTACCATCACCGACGGCGCCATCCGCATGTTGGTGCTGCTCCACTTCCACAAGTTGGGCTTCACCCCGATTCAGATTGCCATGCTGTTCCTCTTCTACGAGATCTTCGGGGTGATCACCAACTTCCTGGGCGGCTGGATTGGATCCCTCTTTGGCCTGCGGCTGACCCTCTACGGCGGCATTGCCATTCAGATCTTTGGCCTGGTGATGCTGGGGGTGATCAACCTGCAGTGGCCGGTCTGGGGCCAGGTGGCCTACGTGATGACGGCCCAAGCTCTGGCCGGGATCGCCAAAGACCTCACCAAGATGAGCTCCAAAAGCGCCATCCGCCTGGTGGTGCCCAAAGAAGCGGAATCCCGCCTGTTTCGTTGGGTGGCTATGCTCACCGGATCCAAAAACGCCCTCAAGGGGGTGGGGTTCTTTGTGGGAGCGGCCCTGCTGCAGATCTTCACCGAAATCTACGGGGATCCCATGGGCTTCCGCATGGCCAACTTTGTCCAGGCGGGGGCGTTGGCTTTGATCTTCTGTTCGGGGGCGCTGCTGCCTGCAGACATGGGCAAAATCAAGGCCAAGATCCCCTTCAAGCGGCTGTTTTCCAAGAGCAGAGAGATCAACATCCTCTCGGCAGCTCGCTTTTTCCTGTTTGGGTCGCGGGATGTGTGGTTTGTGGTGGCCCTGCCGGTGTTTCTCTACGACGAGCTGGGCTGGACTTTTATGCAGGTGGGCAGTTACATGGCCATCTGGGTGATTGGCTATGGGTTCATTCAGTTTGTAGCGCCGCAACTGCTGGGTGGGGGTCGCCCTGGCCGTGCTCCCAAGGCCCGCACCATCCAGATTTGGACCTTCGTGCTGACGGCGGTGCCGGCGATCATTGCCACAGCCTTCATGGCCGGGCTGGCACCGGAGCTGGTGATCACCGGCGGCTTGATCCTGTTCGGGATCGTCTTTGCCTTCAATTCGGCGGTGCATTCCTACCTGGTGCTGGCCTACACGGAAGACGACGACGTAGCCCTCAATGTGGGCTTTTATTACATGGCTAATTCCGGCGGGCGGCTGTTGGGGACGGTAACTTCTGGCATCCTCTTCCAGTTCTACGGGTTGGAGGGCTGCCTTTGGTTTTCCACCCTTTTGATCTTGGCGGCGGGGCTGTTCTCGTTGAAATTGCCGGATCCCAGCAAAACCCCGGTGGAGTGGGTGGTTAAGCCAGGGGATTGAGGATGGAGGGCTACCAGCGGAGATCGATGCATCCATTCAACCCATCCACAAATGGGTGGAGGGGAAAGAACTCTGCTCAGCACAAACGAGAGGCCCAACGATGAGATAGTAGAGGAGCAAGCAGCTTTTCCGGCAGCCTATGAGCCTGCGCATTGTTCCCACGACGCCCTTCCCTGGCCAGAGACCCGGCACCTCTGGCCTGCGCAAGCCGGTATCGGTATTTCAGCAGCCCCACTACCTGGAAAACTTCGTCCAATCCATTTTTGATGTCCTAGAGGGATCCGCCGGCCAAACCCTGGTGGTGGGGGGAGATGGCCGCTACTACAACCGCGAGGCCATTCAGATCCTGCTCAAGATGGCGGCGGCCAACGGCATCGGGCGAGTCCTAGTGGGGCAGGGAGGGATCCTCTCCACGCCGGCGGTCTCCTGTCTCATCCGCAAGTACGGCGCCTACGGGGGGATCATCTTCTCTGCCAGCCACAACCCCGGTGGCCCCCAGGGGGATTTTGGCATTAAGTACAACATCGGCAACGGCGGCCCTGCCCCGGAGAAGGTGACTGAGGCCATTTACGCCCGCACCCAGCGGATCCAGGAGTACCGCATCTGGGAAGCTCCCGATGTCGATCTGGATCGCTTGGGCGAGCAACGGCTGGGGTCCCTCACGGTGTCCGTCATCGACCCGGTGGCCGATTACTTGGGCCTGATGCAGCGTCTGTTCGATTTCGAGGCCATCCGCGACTACCTGGCTTCCGGGATCCGCATTGCCTTCGACGCCATGCACGCCGTCACCGGCCCCTATGCCCACGCCATTTTCCAGGGATCCCTGGGAGCGCCAGAGGGCAGTGTGCTCAACGGGCAGCCCCTGCCGGATTTTGGCGGCGGACACCCGGATCCTAACCTGGTGCATGCCCGCTCGTTGGTGGAACTGTTGTTTCGGGAAGATGGGCCGGACTTTGGTGCCGCTTCCGATGGGGATGGGGATCGCAATCTGATCCTGGGCCGCCAATTTTACGTGACCCCCAGCGACAGCTTGGCAGTCTTGGCTGCCAATGCCCACCTGGTACCCGGCTACCGAGAAGGTCTGGCGGGAATTGCCCGCTCCATGCCCACCAGCCAGGCAGCGGATCGGGTGGCGGCCAAGCTGGGGATCCCTTGCTACGAGACCCCCACCGGCTGGAAATTCTTCGGCAACCTGCTGGATGCCGGCAAGGTCACCCTCTGCGGGGAAGAGAGCTTCGGCACCGGATCTCACCACATCCGGGAAAAAGACGGGCTCTGGGCCGTCCTGTTTTGGCTGAACATTTTGGCCGCTCGACGGCAGCCGGTGCGGCAGATCGTGGAAGAACACTGGCGCACTTATGGGCGCAACGTCTACTCCCGTCACGACTACGAGGGACTGCCGGTGGAGGTGGCCGAGGCGCTGATGGAAGACTTGCGACGCTCCCTGCCTGGGTGGGTGGGCCAGCGCTTGGGATCCCACACAGTGGCTTATGCCGATGACTTCAGCTACACCGATCCCGTGGACGGCAGCACCACCAGCCACCAAGGGATCCGCATTGGCTTTGAGGATGGATCCCGCATCATCTACCGGCTTTCGGGAACCGGCACCCACGGAGCCACCCTGCGGGTGTACCTGGAGCGATTGGAGCTGGATCCCGCCCGGCATGGCCTGGATCCCCAAGTGGCCTTGGCCGAACAGATTCAACTGGCCGATCACCTTGCCCAGATTCGCGCCCGCACCGGTCGGCAGCAGCCAGACGTCATCACCTAGCCCGTCGCAACAGTGGACAGGGAGCCTTCCCAGGGAAGCGGGGATCAGGGCCTGAGGCCATCCCAGCCGGTCGCGTCGGCGTCGCGGAGCAAAAAGGTGCCGATAGGAGAGGTGATGGGAGAGGTCAGTTGAAAATCTCCCCGCTCTTGGGTGAGGCCCACCGGGCGACTGGGAAAGGCCACCAGAATCCCTTCCAGGCGCAGCGACTCGGCTACCGGATCGTAGGCCAGGCGCAGCTCAAAATCCCGCAGGTCGCGGCGGACTTCCACGCGGCGGATCCCTTCTTCCGTCAGGCCCAAGCGCAGCCGCCAGTGATTTTGCCATCGCGTGCCGAGGGTGGCATCCAGCTCCAGACCATAGGTAGAGATCTGGCCCAACCGGGGATCGTAAACCGCCTGCAGCGCATAGCTGATCCCCGGCTCATACACATCCAGGCCAGAGCGTTGATCCCGGTTAAATGTGGTGCTGCTGCGTCCCCGATACTCCAGACGAACGGGTTGGAGCTGTCCCTGGTTCAGGTCGTAGGCCGTCTGCAACTGAATGTTGAACAGATCAGGGGCGGTGCTCCAGGTGAAGTTGGCGTTGAGGGTATCCCACTTCTGGGTGATGAAGTCGTAGCCAAGGCTGGTGTCCAGGCGTACCAGGTTTTTCACCTCTGCCTGCAGCTCCTGCAAGTTGCGGGAGGCAATCGCTGCCAAATCCTCCGGGGTATCATCGGGGAAGGTCAGGGCTATCGGCAGCTCGCCGGGCAGGTCATCTTCAAAGGCAATGTAGCCTGGGGGCACATCGGGTAGGGGATCGCGGGGCGTAAAGAAGCTGATGTTGGCATTGATGCGATCCACATCTTTAGGGCTGGTGGAGAGGGTTTGGAAGGGCACAGAATTGTTGCCGTAGAAGGTGCGGCTGTAGCGCAGGTCGATGGTATTCCAGTCGGCAGGTCTGAGACTGAGGCGAGGGTTGAGGCTGACGGTAGACTCCTGGTCAGGAGTGGAGTAGAGGACTTGGGTGTAATCGATAGAACCCGGCATGAAGGTGATCCAGGGAGCCGGTTGAATATCGTTGAACTGGAGGCTGGAGCGCAGCTCGTAGCGATTGAAAAAGTGGAGACCTGCCCCCACCTCTTGATCCGGCTGTTGCTCTTGAGTCAGGGTGAGGGCGCTGCTGAGGGCAATATCGGGCGTGATGCGAATGAGGTCGGGGTTAAAGGCCAGCTCGAAGTTGCGACGCGGCTCGTTGTCGCCATTGGAACTGCTGTAGGCACGGTAGGCCAGGCGATAGGTACCTCCCCAACCGGGTGGGGTCAGTTGAGTGCCCAGCGTCAACCGCGCATCGGCAAAGTCGGGGCCATCTTTGACGCTCACCCGCTGGTTGTAGTCCAAGCGCAGATCCGATTGCAGCCAATGCACGCCCCCGTAGCGCTGAGTGTGGCTGAGGGTGAGGGGGAAGCTGTAGATGCCCCGCTCCTGGGATCCGGTGCGGCTGATGTTGAGGGTGGTGGTGGAGAGATCCCCCTGAAAGGTGGCGTTGAGACGCAGATCGGCGTTGTCGTTGCGCCCGCCGGCAGGACGGTAGGTGTTGTCCAGGTTGAGGTTGAGCTGCCCCCGCAGTTGGCCTTCCTGCCCAAAGAGGTTGGCAGCGTAAAAGTCGAAGTTGTGGTCGATGCGGAAACGGCTGGAGAAGCGCTGTTGGTCGGCTTCGGTAACCAAGTAAAACTGGGCTCGCCCGTAGTTGACGCTGTCCGGGATGGGCAGGATGTAGTCATGCAAGAAACCAATGCCCACCCCTTTTTTCTGGATGGCATCCAGCCGCAGGCCGCCGAAGTTGTATTCGTCGAAGCGGTAGGCCCAACTGGATTTGACAAACACCCCCTCTGTCTCGCTGCGCCCCGGCAGCACCCATTGGTGATCTCGCAGGCTGTAGATGAACAGGGGGAAATAGGCAATCTGCAGGCCCGCCCGCAGATCCCCTGCTTCTGTCAGCTCGCCGCCGGCAAACACGCGGGCGTCGTAGACGATCACCCGGTCATCGGGAAACACCTCCACCCGATCCCCTTGCACGTAGTGGGTGATGGGCGGCTCTGGCGAGGTGGTGACGGTGGCTTTCTCGAAAAAGATCTGATCCCCCAAAATGGCGGTGGTCTCTTGGCTGCGCACAAAAACCTTGGTGCCCGGCTCCTCCCCCGGCAGAATGACCAGCGAGCTCTCAAATTGGGCGGTGCGACCGGGGATATCCAGATCCAAATTTCGCCCTTCGATTTGCCGGATCCCGCGCCCTTGGGGGCCAGGGGGCTGCTCCATGCGAAAAGGGCCCTCGCTGCGCAGGCGTCGCTCCCGCCGATAAAACAGCAGCCGGTCGCCGGTGATGCGGGTGCCGTCAGCCAGTTGGATCAAGGCGTTCCCCTCGGCAATGCCCAGGTCTTGTTCGGCGATGTAGCTGAGCACATCCCCACTCACGTTGATTTGATCCGGGTCGAGGGGGATTTGCCGCTGCGCGGTGGCCGAGAGTTGCTGGCGAATCTGGGATCCCTGGCTAACGTTCCCTGTCGCCGAGACGGCATCTGCCCCGGTGCCCAGATCCCGCAAAAGGGGGAACTGCTCCAGCAGTTGAGGAGCCAGGGGTGAGCCCGCAGTGGGGACAAAGGCTTCCCTGCCCCTTTGAGTGGCCATGGGGGATCCCGTCAGCCCCGACCCAGGGGTGGCCTCTGCCAACAGGACACCGCCCAAATCCAAGCTCCCACCGGCTTGGGAGATCAAGGGAGGAACCGTCGAAGCTGGGATCCGGTGCAACCTTGCCTCTGAACCAGCTTCACCTTGCAGTTGGGCCGTAGCCGGGTTCTCGGCATTGGGTGCCGAGGTGGGAGCAGGCAACTGCACAGTGTTGGTGGGGCGCAGCCAGGGTTGCTCTTCCACCTGCAGGGCTTCAGCCTGAGAAGTCATGGGCTGGGAAAGCCGAAGGGAGTTCAGGCTGGGAACTGCCGCGGTGGGCGTCGCCGGTGAAGGGGGTTGGGGAGAAGGTGTTGCCTGGGCCTGCTGCGCCTGTCGCCGAGCATGGGCTGCTGCCCCTTCGGCCAACAGCCGTTGTAGCCGCTGTCGGTTCAGTTCTTCTGGCGTGAGGGGCTTTTCAGGAGAGTTGGCAAGGGGAGGGGATCCAAAGTCTGAAACCGGGGCCGTAGGGGGTGGGGTTGCCGCAGTCAAGGCTGTAGCAGGCAGAGAAGATTGCGCCTCGGCCAAGGTGATGGGCTCCTCATCGGCGGCAGCCATCGGTTCTGGGCTGGAAGCCCGGCGGGCCAGTTGCAGGCGCTGAGCAAGTGTTTGCGCTGACCGAAAGCGCTGGTAGCCCTCCAGAGAGAACTCCGTCCCGCCGACGCCAACAGTGGGCAGGGGGTCCAACTGGGCGAAGACGGCCTCCCCCGTCCCCAACCACAGGGAGCCGCCCCAGCAAAGGGCCAACCACTTTGCCCAAGGGCTGAAGTCATGGGGGAAGTTGCAGGATTTCACCGTAAAAACCGCCACAGTAAAGAGAAGCCCACCCCACCGAAAATCATATTCGGCAACCAGGCAGCCAGCCAGGGATCGATATGCTCCACTCGACCCATCGCTCGTCCCAGGCTCATCAGTACATAGTAAATAAACACCAGAACGATCGCTAGCGCCACGCCGCCGTAGCGCCCAGTTTGCCGCACCGTTTGCAGGCCCAAGGGGGCAGCCACCAAGATGGCGAAGAAGCTGGCCAAAGGAATGGCGAACTTGAGGTGGTATTCTGTCAGGCAGCGGGCCACATCGGCAGAAGGGCGTTGCTCCGCTCGATATCGCTGGCACTGCTCCCACAGCTCCCCCGCCCGTTGCTCTTGGGGCACTTTTTCCGCGTACACCAGGCCCACCAGTTTGTTGACGATGTTGAGCTGCATTTCTTCCACCTGGCCTTCATAGTAGGTGCGCCCCTGCTCGTCATAACGGCGGATCACCACATCTCGCAGTTGCCACGATTGGCCCACCTGCTGCGCGGTTTGAGCGGAGATCACCTGCGGATAGCGCAGGTGGCCGGTCTCAGCTTTGCGATCCAGGATCAACAAATCCTGCATCAAGCCGGTCTTCGGGTCAATCGATCCGACATGAAACCAGAGATCATCATCCACCCGCACGATCTCTTCTGGATTAAACAAAAGAGCATCTTGAGCCAAGATGAGGTTCTTGTTCAGGATTTTCACCTTTTGGTTGGTTTCCGGCACAATCACTTCATTGGTCAACAGCGCCAAGCCGCTGATCAGCAGGCCAATACAGAGCACGGGGATAAACACTTTGCGATAGGGGATCCCAGCAGCACGCAGGGCGGTGATCTCGCTGTCGGCTCCCATTTTGCCCAGGGTGAGCAAGGTGGCAAAGAGGCCGGCAATGGGAAAGGTGACCACCAAAATGGCGGGCAAATTGAGGAGGAGAATGTGCAAAATGGTCAGGGGAGGGGCGCCCTTTTTCACCAGCAGATCGGTGTAGATAAACAGCTGGTTGCCCAGCATCATCACCGTGCCCCCGGCCACCCCCAGAAAGAAGGGGCGGATCATCTCTTTGAAGAGATAAAACTCCAAAAAGGCAGCTCCCAATCTCAGGGATCCCCAAAAGCTGCCCGCTTGAGCAGGGGTTCTGCGCAGTTTGCCCTCGGCGAGTGGAGCCGTCATGACATCACCTCGGATCACAACCTCAGCCAAACCTGGACGATCAAAAACCACAGATGGCTCCCCGAGGGGGGATCCCATCAGAGGGCGTCGGTGATGCGAAACTGAAACATGCCCTGCTGTTGCCCGTCCCCTTCGACGGTGTATTCATCTTGTTTTATGTTCAGGGTAACCAGCTTGCCACTGAGGCGATTGGCGCCCCGGCACATCTGATCCAGCGCGTTGCGGCCCGGCAGAGCTTGGGTGCTCTCTCCGGGAAGGCGGTTGACCTCTCCCCGATCGCAGAGCACCACAGGAGCCTGTTCGGCGCTGATTTTGAAAATTTGTTCTCGGTCAAAGTAATCGGCGCGATCCCCTTCGATGGCGCGGTTGGCCTGCACAATAACCACATTGCCAAAGAAGCGGGCATCGCCGCTGGCTTGGTCGATCTCCACCCGGTCGGCGTAGATCACCGTCGGCTGATCCACATCGGCCTGGGTCTCCGGGTTTTGTAGCCGCCGCGCCAGCCACTCCCCCTCGATCTGCTCGATCACCACCTCTCCCCGCAGCTCCACTTTCTCAGGGGTGATGGTGGCCTGGTTGGCCTTGGCCCTACGTCCCCGCTGGATAAACTCGACGGCATCGCTAAACTCGGAAGTACCGGTGCGGGAGTTGTAAACCAGGCGGGCAGCCCGCACTTCGGTTTCGGCTTGGCGCAGTTCTTCCGTCAGGGATCCCTCGCTGGGCGCCGGAGTGGAGGTAGCCATCTGCCGGTAGAGGACGTTGTCTTCAAAGAGGAAGATCTTGTCGCGGTGGTTGCCCTCCAGGCGGGCGGAGGTGAGCACCCGTCCGGGTTCTTCCAGGGTAACTCCTCCCGTCAACAGACTTTGGGATTCGCGGCGGCGGTAGGTGCCCTGGGCCGCCTGGATGATGGTTTCCCCCTGGCGGATCTCCAGGTTGCCTTCCCCTTGGGCAATTTGTGTGTTGCGGTCGTACGTGAGGCGGTCGGCAATGATGGTGACTTCTTGATCCTGTTGGTCTGGGGTCGCCTCCGGGCCGGGAGAGGCCTGGGCCAAGCGCAGATCGGCCAATAAGGGATCCCGGCTGCTGTCGCCGGCCACCTCTTGCAACACCACACCGCCGGAGAGAATGCTTTGGGCCTGCTGGCGCAGGTAGGTGCCTTGGGGAGCGCGAATCTCGATGCCGCGTTCGCGAATGCGCAGGTTCCCTTTCCCCTCGGCCACCTGGTTGGTGCGGTCGTAGGTGATCTGGTCGGCGGTGATGGTGGTGGAGGTGGGTGCCGAGCCGTTTGGGGGCAACACTATCAGCTTGCCCTGCTCGGCCCTGAGAAGGGCAAACTGAAAGTTAAACGAACCGGAGCGGCCCTGCAGCACCATTTCCCGGCCTTTGAGGGTGAACTCCGCCGGCACCTCGATGCGCTCTTCAGGGGTGACTCTCAAGGCGCTGGTCAAGAGCAGGCTGCCGTCGCCGCTCCTCACCTCCACCTCCTCATCCAAATACAGCTCATCGGCGGTGGCATTGTAGCGGGCTCGCTTGGCCCGCCAAGTCATCTGCTCGCTGCTATCAAAAAAGGGATCCGGCACCCCTTTTTGCCGGTCGGCACCTTCTCCGTAGAAGTAGCCGTGTGCCCCCTGTTCAAATACCTGTTGCCCAGCTGCCAGATCCACCTGCTCGGCAATCAACCGCCAACGCTGATGGCCTCCCCGACGACCCAAGATGTCTACCCTGCGGCTGACCGAGAGGGGCTGATCGGGGGAAGGAGACTCCACCTTCACTTCCTCGATGTCGATCGACAAGGCCCAGCCCACCAAAGCAGCCAAGATGCTGCTCCCCAACAGCGCCACTCCCAGGTTGGAATTGAAGAATCGCCCCATCCTATTCTTGCTGCCGCCTCACCTCGACCCGAACTGACCACTCCCCTTGGAGCCAACGCTCTGAGCTAGCACTCTAGGCTGTAGCTTATCCCATTTTGCCGGCTGCACCGGAGGGATCCCGCGCACACCTAGCCTTAAGCCGACTTTTCAGCCTTCAGCCATAGCGGCTGAGGATGAACCCTAGCCCCAGAAACAGCCCCAGCCAAAAATGGAGACTGACGGCGATGAACTTGGAGTGGCTAATCCGCTGCGGCTGATCGTGATAGGTACCCAGCAGGCGGGAAAGCCGCACTGCAAACGGGATCCCCGCCAAACTCAGCAGTGTCCAAGCCGGAAAGATCCCCAGCCCCACAAACAGCAGCATCAAGGCAAAAAGGCTGCCGCAGAGCCAGGGGATGAGGCGGGCCGAGCGCAAGGTTCCCAGGCGGGCCACCGGCGAGCGCTTGCCACAGGCTAAGTCATCCTGCACTTGATGGAAATGGGAACAAAACAAGATCAAGCTGGTCGCCATCCCCACCACCAGTGAGGCTGCCAACCCCGGCAGCGACCAGGTCTGGCTTTGGCTGTAGTGGGCAGCCGAGACCGCCAGCGGCCCAAAGCTGAAAAAGCAGAGGATCTCCCCCAGGCCCTGGTAGCCCAGGCGCAGGGGCGGCCCTTGGTAGGCATAGCCCAGCCCACAGGCCACCAGCACCAACAGCAGCACCGTCGGATCCCATTGCCGCCAGCTCAGCCACAGGATCCCCAGCAGCCCCAGAGCCAAAAAGGCATTCCCCACCCAAAACACCCGCCCCGGCTTGCCTGTCAGGTTAACCAGGGAGTGGAGTTTGTTTTTGTCCACCCCTGTCTGGGCATCGAACACGTCGTTGCTGATGTTGACCCAGGCCAAGATGCAGATGGCGGCTCCCCAAAACACCCCCAAAACCCCCAAGTCCAGCACCCCTGACTGGGCATAGGCAATGGCGGATCCCACCCAGATGGGCATGATCGCCACACTGTACATGGGGGGCTTGAGGGCAGCCATCCACAATTGCCGGCGGGAGGGGTCACTCCATGCGACCTCTGCTGGTGGCTGCACTTGGCCGACATCTGGATTCATGGGAGTTCTCCTTGGGAAGCAAGCCTGCTCTGGGGCCTGTCTCTGGATCTGTCTACAACCATCTGCTCTGTAGGGTAGAGCGCCTGAGAAAGCATCCCCCAGGATGCTAAGAAACTTTGCAGTCCGTGAAGAAGCTCCTCAGATCTGGCCCCCAGAAGCTCAGGCTGCCGGCCCTTCTCCTAATCTCTTATCCTAAAGTCATCTTCTGCCGGTCTCCATCGACAGGTGTCCTGTTTTCGGCCAAGGTGGGATCGTCTTCTTTTTCTTGCGCATGACCTCTTCTCTTTCCCCTTGGAATGCCCACGGTACGCTTGAGTGCCTGGAGTGGCCGAGAGCATGGCCGCCGACTCGCACTTCTACCTGGACGGACGAGGCGAGGGATCGGCGCCACTGGGATCCCTTCCTAACCGCCTGCCAACAGATGGCGCGGGCGCGGGGCGTGCCCCAAATCCTCAGCTTGTCCCAGCCCATCCCAGAGCTGGATCCGCTGGCGGTGCTGGCCCAGAAGCTGGGTTCTCTCCCCACGAACCGATTCCCGAGCTACTGTTATTTCTCCCACAAGGCCCGCGGGGAAAGGGTGCGGGTGCTGGGGTGGGGATCCCTGCGGCGGGTCGATCTCTCGGGAGAAGGGGGCTTGCAGGCGGCGCGGATTTTTGTGGAAGAGCTGCAGCCCCATGTCCATACCGCTTGCGTCGGCAGAATGGAGCCCTCTGAGGTGGGGGGATCCCCAGGCAGCCGGCAGGAACGCCCTCTGTGTTTCTGTCGCCTCAGTTTCAGCCCCAGGAGCAAAGGGGGGGCAGCGCTGGTGCTGCCACGTTGGCAACTGTTGCAGGTGCCAGACTCCTGGGGATCCCTGACGGTAGCGCGGCTCAATCTGGAAATTGCTCCCGAAAGTGACCTAGCAGCTTTGGCCGGGCAGATCACCGCCTTTTTTGCCCAAATGGAGCGCCTTTCTCGATCCCCCTTGCCCTTGTGGGAATTGCAAGCTCCCGTGCCGGTGGAGGTGGAGGAAGCTGCCCTCTTGGGGCGCATCCAAAAAGCCCTGCAGGCGATTCGGGCGGGATTCTTAGAAAAGGTGGTGCTGGCAGAGGCTGTGGATCTGCACTTGCCTGCCTCGCCATCGATCCCGCCTCTGCTGGCTTATCTGGAAAAGCATCATCCCGATTGCAGCATCTTTGCCTTCGCCGCTCGCGCTACTCGGACGGAGTCCCTGGGGGCAGACAGGCGGGGGAGTTCGCCGGCCAGTCCTCTCCCTCTGACCCAAGAGGGGATCTCTCCCCAGGTTTTCTTGGGGGCCACTCCGGAGCGCCTGCTCTCTGTGTGGCAAGGTCGGGCACAGATCGATGCCTTAGCCGGCTCTGCAGCCCGTGGAGCCACCAGCCACCAGGATCAGGTGCTGGCCGAGAGGTTGCTTTGCAGCGCCAAAGACCGCCGAGAACATGAGTGGGTGGTGCGCTCGATCCAGGAGGCTCTGGGTCGGTTGGGGATGGATCCCTGCATTTCCCCTCAGCCTCGGCTGCTCCGTTTGGCCAACATCCAGCATCTGCAAACTTTGATCGAGGCCGAGCTCCCCGCCGATGTGCATCTGTTCGACCTGCTGGCCCAGCTCCACCCGACGGCGGCAGTGGGAGGGTATCCCCAGCAGGCGGCGCTGCAGTGGCTGGAGCGGTTGGAACCCTTTGATCGCTCTAGCTATGCTGCTCCTTTGGGCTGGGTAGATTTACAGGGCAATGGCGAGTTTGTGGTGGGGATCCGCTCCGCCCTGATTCGGGGGGATCGAGCCCGTCTGTATGCCGGTGCCGGGATTGTGGCCGACTCCAACCCAGAGCAGGAGCTGGCCGAGATTCGTCTGAAGCTGCGCTCTCTGGTGCAGGCTCTGGCCCTACGCCCTGCGGCTCTCCCGCTCCCAAGCCTCTGAGAGAGGGGATCGAGAGGGTGTTTCTGCCGCCACTGCGCGAGGTTGATACGAACCGCTCCACGAACCGCTACAGTGAGAAAGCTGGTCTTTAGATTGGCCTCGGTGTTCTCTGCGGCATGGCGACCCTAAATCCCACCCATCCCCCTCGTATGGCCGGATCCCGCGCGCAAGTGGGGCTTTGGCCCGGCCTGATCCAGCACTATCGGGAATGGCTCCCCGTCAGCGCTAGCACGCCTGTGGTCACGCTACATGAGGGCAACACGCCCCTGGTGCCTTCCCCGGCTTTGAGCCAACGGCTGGGGCGAGACTGCCAAGTTTACCTGAAGCTGGAGGGCCTCAACCCCACCGGTAGTTTTAAGGATCGGGGTATGACGATGGCGGTGTCCAAGGCCAAAGAGGCCGGAGCAGAGGCCGTGATCTGCGCCAGTACCGGCAACACCTCGGCGGCTGCCGCTGCCTTTGCAGCCAAAGGGGGTCTGCGGGCCTATGTGCTGATCCCAGATGGCTATGTGGCCAAGGGCAAACTGGCCCAAACCCTGATGTATGGGGCGGAGATCATCGCCATTCAGGGCAACTTCGACCAAGCGCTGGCCATGGTGCGGCAACTGGCGGAAACCTACCCAGTGGCTTTGGTGAACTCGGTTAACCGCTTCCGCTTAGAAGGGCAAAAAACCGCCGCCTTCGAGGTGGTGGATGCTTTGGGGGATGCCCCCGATTGGCTCTGTATCCCGGTGGGCAACGCGGGCAACATCACCGCCTACTGGATGGGGTTTTGCCAGTATCGCCAGCAGGGCAAGGCTACCCGTCGCCCTCGTCTCTACGGCTTCGAGGCTGCCGGTGCTGCTCCCATGGTGTTAAACCGGGTGGTGGAACACCCAGAGACGGTGGCCACAGCCATTCGCATCGGCAACCCTGCCAGTTGGGTGAAGGCCAAGGCGGCAGTGCAGGTGAGCGGCGGCCAGGTGGATAGCGTCACCGATGAGGAAATTCTGGCGGCCTATCGTCTCCTGGCCGCAGAGGAAGGGATCTTTTGCGAGCCGGCCAGTGCAGCCTCGGTGGCAGGATTGCTGAAATGGCGAGAGCAGGTGCCTGCCGGGGCACAGGTGGTGTGTGTGCTGACGGGCCATGGCCTCAAGGATCCCGACACGGCTACCCACCAGGGATCCACCCCCATCCACACCGGCGTTGTCCCTGAGCTGTCCGCTGTTGCCCGTCTGATGGGTTTTTAGGAGAGTCGATAAGTCGATACCGGTCAGGCAGCCTGCGACTTCATGGGCTCCGAGCAGGCCAAAATGAACTGGTCGATCTCCAGCAGGATGCGTTCTGCCTCGGCCAGAGAGGCCGGTACGCTTGCCAGCACCTGGGCATCTACTTCCGCAGCCTGCTCCGCTTCTTGCAAGAGGTTCATCGAGTCATGGCCGAGCAGGAGCTCCAGCTCGTTCAGGGTTACCATGGCCAGTTGCTGTTCGGCTTGATGGAGCTTATTTCGTAAAGTCTGAACTTGTTCGGTTTGCGCCTTCAGCCCGACTTCCGCCTGCTCCGCGCGAGACATAGCCAGTTGTGCAGCCTGCTGGGCCTCATCCCGCTGAGCTTTCAAGAAGGCCATCTCTTGCTCCAATTGGGCCAATCGCTCCTGCAGGCTGTAAATGTGCTGATCCCGGTCTCCCAAAGCTCGCTCTAGCTCGCGATTTCGAACTTCCATCTGCTGACGAGCTTCGTTCGCTTGGGCTAGCTGTTCCGCCAAGTTTGCCATTTCCTCTTCCACGTTGGTAAGCCGACTCAAGCGTTCCAAAACCTGAGCATTTTCCGCTTCAAGTTTCTCAATCAGCGCTTGAGCGCTCAACAGTTCTGCTTTGGTGGAGTCCAGCTCGCCACAGACTTGATCGTAGTTGGCGATTAGCTCGCCAAGCCGGGCTTCTTTGGCTTGCAGTTCTTCTCGCAAGGAGTTCATCCAGCGGTCGCTCTGCTCAATCCGCTGTTGCAAGAGCGGCAGTTGAACCAGAGCTTGTTGGGCAGCACTGAAATAGCCAAGGAGTCGTTTGAAGTGGCGCTGTAGGTGGCTGTGGGACTGATCCAATTTGTCGAAGGCTTCGTTGAGAGAGAGATAGGCCTCGCACAGTTTCATGTAGCGCCGAGCCACAGAATCAGGATGATCCATAGGGTTATAGAGTCCAGGTGGGGGTGCCGTGTCTATTTTATGCTGTTCATTCTATTGGCCAAGCCTGGAGAAGGAGGCATTTGATACAACAACTGGGGGCTTAATTTTACTTTAATATCCGGTGCCCCAATCTCTCTTGCGAGCCAAGGCCAAAGATTCTGCCCCAATACAGCTTCAGACGTTACCCACAGGCTACACAGAGACTAAAGCAGCTCCTCAAAAGCAATTGAAATCTTGTCTTGACCACACAACCGGTTCATCTACATATTTAGTGTTCATGAGAAGATGCCCACGAGCTCTAGCGCTAGATGTGCTGCAAAAGTAGGGCTCTTCATGGCTCAAACCGGCTGCGCATTGGGGATCCCTAGCTTCTCCAAATAGGCGGCTGCCCGCAGCAGTTTGGCTTCTTGATAGGGGGCGGCCACCAGTTGTACGCCAAAGGGCAGGGATCCGCTCTCGCGCAACGGCACTGAAAGCACCGGCAGGCCGATAAACGAGAGGGGCTGAGTGTAGAGGCCGAGGTTGGGCCGAGTGAGAACCTCTACCCCATCGATCACCATCTTCTCTTGGCCGAGCAAGGGGGCAAAGCAGGGGGTGGCGGGGGCGATGAACAGATCGATCTCCTGAAAAATGGCCTGCACCTGCTGGCGGTACCAGCGGCGAAAGCGCTGCGCCTGCAAGATCCAACTGGCAGGCAACAGGGCTCCGGCCAAAAAGCGATCCCGGGTGGCCGGATCGAAGTCGTGGGGGCGAGTTCGCAGGTTGGGCAAGTGCAGGTTGGCTCCCTCAGCAGCCGTGATCAGGAAGGCGGCGGCACGGGCGCGCTGGGCTTCCGGGATCCGCACAGTCTGGCCGACCCCCAAGGCTTGGGCCACCTTTTCTACCCCGGCCAAGATGGGGGGCTCTGCCCCTCGGGCAAAGTAATCATCCGCCACCGCGATGCGCAAGCCCTCGATCCCCTGCCCCAATTGCCCAAAGGTGGGATCTACAGGACGCCGGGTACAGACGGGATCTTGGGGATCCGGCCCTTGCATGACATCGAAGCTGAGGGCAATATCGGCCACCGAACGGGCCAAGGGGCCCACGTGGTCAAAGCTGGCGGCAAACAGAGCCGCTCCTGCCCGCGATAGACGGCCATAGGTGGGCTTGAGGCCGTAGACGCCACACAAAGAGGCCGGTACCCGAATCGAGCCGTTGGTGTCGCTGCCCAGGGCGAGAGGCACCAAACCTCCTGCCACCGCTGCTGCCGAGCCGCCGGAGGATCCCCCCGCACTGCGGCTGAGATCGTGGGGGTTGTGGGTGGGGCCGTAGTGGCTGTTTTCGGTGACGAAGCCGTAGGCGTACTCGTCCATGTTGAGGGTGCCCACCAAGATTGCCCCTGCCTGCTTGAGACGAGCCACCACCGTTGCATCTTGGATGGCCGGGGGATTCTCGCGGTTGATCGCCGAGCCAGCCAGGGTGGTGAGGCCGGCCACGTCAAATAAGTTCTTGACGGCAAAAGGCACCCCTGCCAACGGGCCTACAGGGATCCCTTGAGCCACCTGTCGATCCACCTGCTCCGCCGCTTGTAAGGCCGATTCCTCCAAGACAGCTGTAAAGGCATTGAGCTGGGGATCCCGCCGGCGAATCCGCTCCAGACAGGCGGCCACCACCGCTTGGGCGCTCACGGATCCCTGGCGGACAGCCCTGGCAATAGAGACCGCGTCAGCGCTGCCGAGAAGGTGGGGATCCCCGGTCATGGCTGAGGGTCAAAGGTGGGATCTGGCTCAACTATCGGCGGCAACGGGAACTCCAGCACCTGTTGAGCAATGGGCAGAAAGCGGGCAAAATTTTCGATCACCCCTGCTCGGTGGTCGGGATGCAGGGGCAGTTGCAGCAGTTGGGCCATCTGGTCGACGTAGGTTTCCGGATCCCAGGGTTGCATGGTTCTAGGGTCAGCAGGCCGGTTGCGGCAAAGATACCACAAGCTCGCCTGCGAACACCACCAGGCAGCCTCCAACAACAAGACCGTCGTTGGCTAGGGAGCGGCCATCTGCACAGCGTTGCCCTGCAGCGACCAGAAGCGCTCGTTGGGCAAGACAGGACGGGTTACCGCTTGCCGTTCCAGCTCCTCCAGAGCGACGCGGCGGCTACTTGCAGAGCTATTGGCGGCAGCGCTGGCTTGCAGGCGTTTGCGGAACAGACGCAACTGCTGCTGCTCTGCTTCGGGAGAAACATGCTGGGCAAAGAGGGGATGCAAGATTTTCTCCTCCTGATCAAACTGGGCCCGCAGTTTCCGATAGAAGTGAAGGGCAGCAGAGGGATCCACCTGCTGGGGAGTGCGCTCTGATTGGTGCAAAAAGCGCGTCAGCTCTGGAATCTGATCCCGCAGATGTTGCTCCAGCCGCTCAGTTTGGGCGCTAAGGTGGGGATCCGCCTGGAGAGCCGACCTGAGCAGGGGGTAGAGAACATGGCGCTCCAGTTGAATGTGGCGGGAGAGGCGCTGTCGCAACCTTTGTACACAGAGGCGTCGCTGCTCCAGATCCAACTCCGGCGCTCGAGACAGGCGAGTCAAAAACTGCAGGATGACGCGGTGCTGTTCAGCACAAAGGGCAACCAGCGTACCGGCAGAGGCTGAAGAGGACATGGCATTCACAGCAGAAAAGTTTCATCCTAGCTTAACTTTGTCAAGAAATGATGGCCTGCGTAAGGGTACGGGAATAGCGCAGGTGTCTTGGATACACTCGGGCAGCAATCCTGGGAAAAGTTGTCCAGATCTGAACTCCGGCAACGCCACTCTCTAGGCTTGCACAGGCCAGCGGCGTTTCCAAGCAGAAGTGGGCTCCAAAGGGGATCCCTGCTGTTCCCGTTGGCGTTGCAGACGGATTTGCGCTCTATCTCCTTTCAAGGTGGGATCCCGGTAGGGCACGGCAGCGCGAGTTTTCAGGTGCTCCCACTCCATGGGGGAAAGAGGCGGCAGGTGGTCAGGTTGGGGCGAGGCCACTGTCCCCGGCCAAGGACGACCTACCGGGGGGGTAGAGCCGATGAAAAGCCCTGCTTCCAACAGAGCCGCTCGCACCGCCGCTGCACAGGAATAGGTGGCCAAAATGCCGGTTGGTCGCATCCGTTCAGCCACGGCCCGCAGGAAATCCACCGTCCACAGCTCTGGGCAAACAGAAGGCGAGAAGGGATCCAAAAACACCGCATCTGCCCACCCCAGCGGCACCTGCAACACCGTTTGCCGGGCATCGCCCCACAGCAGCGTTCCGCGCCAGCGCTCCGATTGCCAGGATCCCTGTTCAATCCAGTGTTGCCATTCTTGCCCAAAGCTCCAGTCGGATCCCACCCCCGCCTGCCAAGCCTGGCGAGGCACTTCCGGGGATCGCTCTAGGCCGATTACTTCTACAGAACAGTGGGGCCGGATTTGCCAAATGGTTTCTAGGGCAAGGCCAGAGTTGTAGCCCAGGCCAAAGCAAATATCCAAAAGGCGAATGGGCTGGGCGGGATCCCGTTCCAACGGCAGCCGATCCAGCCGGCAAGGGCGGACAAACTTCTCCAAAGCCTCCTGGGCGGCACCACTGACGTTGTGAAAAGCCTGTCCAAACTCTTCCGAGAAAAAGGTCAGGGATCCATCCCCTGTGGTCAGCACCTGCCACCGAGTCTCCATCGCTTGCTGTTGTCTCTATTTTCAGTCGGGCGATTCTTTGATAGCTTGAGAACGTTGAGATGTGTTTCGCAGCTCACCGGCAGGGCTCTCGACATCCCTGAGTAGGGAGGATATTTCAACAGCTATGTCTCTACTGGATTGGTTTGCGGAGCGGCGCAGACAAACCTCTCTGAACCTGACAGGTAGCAGCCCCTTCGACAAAGAGCGTCAGGTGAGAGAAATTGCCGATGGCCTCTGGCAAAAGTGTCCTGCCTGTGACACCCTGACCTACACCAAGGATCTGCAGCAAAACTGGCAAGTTTGCCCCAGCTGTGGGCATCACCACCGCATTACAGCTCCAGAGCGACTGGAACAGCTTTTGGATCCCGGATCCTGGCAGCCCCTGGACGAACACCTGGCTCCCACGGATCCCCTGCACTTTTTCGACCAAAAGCCCTACTCCGAGCGCCTGGCCTCTTATCAGGAGCGCACTCAGCTCAAGGATGCCATCGCCACAGGGCTGGGGAGTCTGGAAGGGATCCCGGTGGCGATTGGAGTGATGGACTTTCGCTTCATGGGCGGCAGCATGGGCTCGGTGGTAGGCGAGAAGATCGCCCGCCTCACGGAACGGGCCACCTGCGATCACCTGCCCTTGATCCTCTTTTCGGCTTCGGGGGGGGCCCGCATGCAGGAAGGGATCCTCAGCCTGATGCAGATGGCCAAGACCTCAGCCGCCCTACAAAGGCACCGCGACGCCAGACAATTGTTCATCTCCGTGCTCACCCATCCCACCTATGGCGGGGTAACTGCCAGCTTTGCCATGCTGGGAGATTTGATCCTGGCCGAGCCGGGCGCGCAGGTGGGGTTTGCCGGGCCCAACGTAATCGAGCAAACCATCGGCAAGGGCAAGCTGCCAGAAGGCTTCCAAACCGCCGAGTACCTGCTGGCCCAAGGGCTCATCGACGCGATTGTGCCCCGCACCGAGTTGCGCAAGCGGCTGGCCCAGTTGCTCTCCATGCACCGTCCCCGTTTGCACATGTCCCTTCCCTCCATAGACTCGGAGGCTTTAACCCTGCAACCTATGCTGTAGGTAGATCCGCCTAAGATGCGGAATTTGTGGCCGAGGCCGGATCCCTTCCCTGCGGGGGATGGAGTTCCTGCTAAGCTCTGGGGCGGCTCTTACTTCATGGGTTTACACGGCTTCCCTCTGGCTTGTTGGGAGAGGAGCTGGGGGCGAGAGGGCAGATGTTTTTGGAGGGAGCCGCGCTGTCCCTGGGGATCTTCACAAGATTTCCTGGTGGGCGGTAGCGGATGGTGTTAAGGTGGGGCATGAGGTCTTCACTGGAAACGATGGATTTCAAGCTGCGCATCCGTACTGCTGAGACTCCACAAGGGCAAAAACTGGCGATTGTGCCGCTGGAGGGTCGTTTTGATGCCAAGGCCGCCTCAGAAGTTCGGCAATTGCTCCAGCAGGTTTTAGATTTCGGTTATCCCAATATGTTGATCGACATGTCATCGGTCACTTTTATGGACAGCTCTGGGCTGGGGGTGTTGATCTCGGCTTTGCGCAAGTGCCGTGCTGCCGGGGGCAACATTAGCCTTTGTTGCGTGCCGGAAAGTGTGGCCCTCGTCCTCAACCTCACCTCCATGGAAAAGGTACTGACCTGCTTTAGCGACCTGGAGACCGGCATTGCCAACTTTTCCAGCGCTCCCACTGCTCGTTAGGCCAACATTCGAGCTTTCTTCTGGGGATCCCTTGTCGCTCTTCGCAGTCCCTTGACCATCTTTTGTTTGACAATCTTCGGCCATGCCGCAGACCGGCCTCGATACCTTTCAGCTTCTCTACCAGCACCACCGTGGCCCCAGCTTCTGCGAGCGCATGCTGGCAACAGCTCCTGGGCGCTTTAACGAGGCGTTTTGGCAGTTCTGGCAGATGCACATTGAGCCCTGTCTGCCTCCTGCACCGCGCTTGTTGGATCTGGGAACCGGGCCGGGGTTTGCTCTGGGTCAGTGGGCGCAACGCTATCCCGGAGGACACTTCATCGGGGTGGATGTGATGCCCTACATGTTGGAGCGAGCGGCGGCAGATTTGAAAGGGATCCCTGGAGTCCATTTGCTGCAGGCCGACCTGCACGACCCTCACTTGCCGCTTGCGGCCAACAGCATCGATGCAGCTCAGGCAGTGGTGGTGTTGCACGAGATGGTGCAGCCCTTGCGCTTGTTGCAGGAGGTGTTGCGTCTACTCAAGCCGGGGGGGCGATTTTTGCTGGTGGATTGGGTGCGCGCCCCGCTCAGCCTCTACTTCGATGCCGATACAGAGGCCCAACTCTTCCAGTCGGACACGCCTTTGGAAACGCTGTTGGATCAGTTTACCCACTTCTACGAGCACAATCGCTTCAGCGCCGAAGACCTGGTGTGGTTGCTGGAGAAGGTGGGTTTCGCAGTGGTGGCTCAGCAGCTCTACAACCAAAATCGCTTTGTGCGACTTGCAGCCGAAAAGCCTATCTCCTGAATGTCCAACTGCCCATAACGAGATGTTTTGGACTACGGAGTGCAGAATAGACCAATAAACAGAACAGTGTCCAAATCAATTCAGATTACTCTCGCTGTTTTCGTTCATGGCTGCAGGGATCCAATGGGCAGGCTGCGCCTGGGCAAACACCTGCACTTCAGTGCTCATCTTGCGCAGTTGGCGGGCTAACTTGATTGCCTTGTCGCGGGGAAGGGGTGGGCTCACCACCGCCGGCAGACAGCCCAATAGGGGTTTCAGGGCCGTTTTGGGCAGGCGTGCGTAGAACGATAAAGCCGAGAGGATCTCCTCTTCAAAATAGGGGTTGCGATACTCTAGGAGGCGCACCTGATACAGCTCTGGGGGAAGAGGCCGTCCTTGGGTCAGGCGAATCAGGGATTCCACCGTTCCCATCACATAGAGTTGATCGCCTTCTTTCAACAGGGTCTTGCCCTCTTTTTGCCAGATCTTGGGAAAAACACAGGGTTTCCCCGGTCGGGAGCGATGCAGCAAGATCACCAGGTCATAGTCCTGGGCCAGTTGGCGCAAGGATAGCCCCAGGTAGTGGCAATCGGCCGAGACCTCCAGCAGCGTCACCAGCAGAGTTTCCCCCTGCCAAGCCAGGGTGCCGTAGACGGATCCCACCAGTGCTGCTGTGGCAAAAGCCCGTGCCCCCAACCCGGTAGCACTGTAGCTGATCCCCAGCGTCTGCATGTGGCGCTGCATGCGAGCCGCCAATTCGGGATCGGTAACCCGCAAAATGGTGCGGATCCCCGGCTGCAGGCTGTGGGCCGTCAGGGCCGTCTCCAGGTTGGTAAGATCGTCAGGGGTGGTGCAGATCAGGCAGCGGCTGCCTTGAATGCGAGCCTGCTGCAGCGTGCTTGCCAGGGCATAATCCCCACGAACCACCACCGCTCCCTCCCGTTCCGCTGCCTCCAAGAGAGGGTTCTCGCTATTGGGATCCACCACCACCACCTCGTAGCCCATCTGCCGCAACAACTGCAGCACCAAATAGCTCAGCCGTCCCAACCCTGCGATCACCACATGATCCTCTTTGGGCATACGGGCAGCCCGACCCAAGCCAAAGCGACTGCTCACCAATTTGTCGGTCACCAAGCCGTAAATCAACCCCACCAGGGCAGCCCCCACCAAGGTCATCATCACCGCCAGCACCTTCACCCCCAGCGGTGTTTCCGGCTGTTGAAAAGCCTCAATATCCCCGTAGCCCCCTGTCAGCACCACGATCGTCAGCAAAAGCCCCTCGATGAGGGGTTTGCCGATCATCCTGAAGTTGATCACCCCCAGCACCAGCATGGCCCCCAAGGTGAAGGTGAGGGTGCGCACGATGGGCTTGACCTGTAGGAGTCCCTGCACTCCTCTGCGCAGCCAAGACCCAAGGGATCCCCGCCCCAACGACCTGCCTTGCCGTTGTTGTCGCTTGTCCTGCATCTGGCCGCTGGCCCAGCGCTGTGCCCGTGAGGAGCCCCGTCGCCCGTTGCGTTCCAACAGTTGCAGGTAGGCTCTGGGATCGCAAATGACCAAAACGCGATCCCCCTCCAGCAGCTCTGCCTCGTGGTCAAAGTCGTCGAAAACTCGCTGTTTGGAAAAGTTAGAAAGCCCATCCACCGGGTAATGAAACAGCACCCGCGCCCCAAAAGTTTCCTCCAGCTCCGAGAGGGGCATATGCAGCAGGCGGGAGTTGTATCCGATGGTCAGCTCTACCACGTTCCAGAGGGTGGTCTCTCGGTCTGAGACAAAGTAAGCCGGATCTGCCAGCTCTGGCGGAAGCGTGGCCGGCTGGGCTTCCAGCTGGGGCAGCTCAAAGTAGCCAACAAATTCGTCGGAAACAGCCTTAAGGGCAAAAGCCGGGGCAGCCAAAGCCGCCACCGATAGGGAAAAATGCTGCGGCAAAGCCGAGTCGAGATAGCGGGCAAGGCTGTGGTTGAACAGACGGGAGACGACACGCACCTGTGGATTGAGATCTCGAATCAGCAAAGCCAGCTCGAAATTGGCTTGGTCGCTGTCCTCCAGGAGCAGCGCCACCCTAATCCGCTCGATCCCAGCCCGCTGCAACACCCCCGGCTGGCGGGGATCCGCCTGTAGGTATTGCCACTGCTCTTCCAAATGAGGGGGCAGATCGGGAGCAACTACTACAGCGCGATGTCCAAAAGCTTCTAGGGCTTGGAGAGTGAGCTCCACCAAATCGTTGTAGCCGCAGACCAGGATAGAGACACCTGGATCCCTGCTATTCTCTTGCACCTGTGCATGAGGCGATCTCGAAAGGGAGCTCACCATAGCTCTGTCATCTACCCTGCTCCCTTTATACCCGAAGCCTCTTCAGCTTTCGCGAGTGCTGTCAATACCGCTGACCGCAAAGCCCTGGGTAGAGACCCGTTGCTCAACAAGACCGGCTGCGTTGCTGGCCATCTCAGGCGCTGTCGAGGACAAGGGGAAGCCACCCAGTTTCATCCCAAAGGGTGAGAAGTGAGAACAACTCCCAAGAGCTTGACCTGGTACTTGAGATCTCCTATCATTTCCTCAAGGCAAAGTTCTTGAATAAAAGTCTCAATAAGGTTGGCCCAAGATAAGAGCCAACAGAGTGAGGCTTGCGGGGACTGTCTTTGTCCTTTGGGCTTGGCTTTCCAGTGCTTTCTCAGAGAGAGCCTGGCCGGTGGAGCTGTGTCTCTTGAGATGTTTTTGAACTTAGGAGTTGGGTATGCGCTTATCGCGACGGCAATTTGTCAGTGGAGCCACGCTAGGTTCTGCGGCTCTGGCAGCAGGGTCTCTTCTGCGTCCGGCCCATGGCGCCAATCGGGAAGTGAACCTCTACACCTCGCGGCACTACGGCACAGACGAGAAATTGTACGAACTTTTCCAGCAGAAAACGGGCATTACCGTGAATTGGGTGCAGGGCAACGCCGATGAGATCGTCCAGCGCATCCGCAGCGAGGGATCCAACAGCCCCGCCGACATCTTCATGACGGTGGATATTGCCCGGCTGTGGCGGGCTCAGAACGAGGGCCTGTTTCAGCCCATCCAGTCCGAGACGCTCTCCAAAAATATTCCCGAGTATCTGCGGGATCCAGAGGGGTACTGGTTTGGCCTCACCAAGCGGGCGCGGGTGATCATGTACAACAAAGACAAGGTGGATCCCAAGGAGTTGTCCACCTATGAGGACTTGGCAAACCCCAAATGGCGGGGCAAGGTGCTCACCCGCTCCTCCAGCAACGTTTACAGCCAATCCTTGACGGCTTCGATCATCTTGGCCCACGGGATCCCGGAAACGGAGCAATGGGCCCGGGGCTTGGTGGCCAACTTTGCCCGTCCGCCGGAAGGGGGAGACACGGATCAGATCAAGGCCGTGGCCGCCGGGGTGGGAGACGTGGCTTTGGCCAACACCTACTATTTGCCGCGTTTGATCAAATCCGACAATCCAGAAGAGCGCGCCGTAGCCGAGAAAATCGGCGTCTTCTTCCCCAACCAGCAGGATCGCGGCACCCACGTCAACATCAGCGGGGCCGGCATTCTGAAAACAGCTCCCAACAAAGACGCGGCCATCCAATTTTTGGAGTTTCTCTCCGGGCCAGAGGCGCAGGCCATTTTTGCCCAGAGCAACAATGAGTACCCGGTACTGCCCGGGGCTGAGATCGACTCGGTGGTGGCCAGCTTTGGCACCTTTAAGGAAGATACGATCAACGCCGCCAGCATTGGCCGCGTCACCCCTGATGCGTTAAGAGTCATGGATCGGGCAGGTTGGCGATAGGGGTTGGGATCGCCCAGAGCGCCGGGGTGGCCGAGAGTCTTCTTCATTGGCTCCCCGGCATGGCTTATGGCTCGGCCATAGATCAAAGCCAAGCCTCAGATTTTGGTCTTGAGACGTGACATACTCCCGCACTCATGCTGACGTATAGATAGAGAGCGGGCTTTCGGTAGCCCTGTAGTTGGCAAGCCAACCACGTTCGCGAAGCCAGCCGTAGGCTTAGCCTCTGGGCTGGTTTACAGCAGCCCCCAAAAGCGCGATCATATTTGCCCCATTCAAGTCCGCATTCCCTTCCCATCCACAATGCTCACACTCAAACTTCTTCTCACTGCGATAGGATCGCGCAGGGTCGGGATGGATGTGCAGACACCGGTGGCAAGTTTGGGATGTATAGGCAGGCGGA